>DASWDX010000118.1:0-5993 GCA_036395055.1 Pyrinomonadaceae bacterium
GACTTCGGTCTGGCGATGGACCGTCTGAGCGGAACCTACGCGCTCTTCGTTACGTTTGTCGGCTTTCTTATTCACGTGTTTGCCGTCGGCTATATGCATGAAGACGGCGGGTTCTATCGCTTCTTTGCGTTTCTGAACCTCTTCATGTTTGCAATGTTGACACTAGTTTTGGCTGACAACTTCCTGCTGATGTTTGTTGGCTGGGAAGGCGTGGGCCTCTGCTCGTACCTGCTTATTGGCTATTACCTGGATCGAAAAGAAGCAGGCGATGCAGCGAAGAAGGCGTTCATCACAAACCGTGTTGGCGACTGGGGCTTCGTGATGGGCATTATGCTTGTTTTCTTCCTGACGTCCGCTTTAGGGAATGGAACGATCAGTTTCTTCGATCACCCCGGGACCGGCGTTGCGAGCGCATTCAATGTCTTAGGCACCAGGCCAGTCGAGGCCTTCGCGTGGGGAACACTTTTCGCCGGGGGCCTAACGTCGGTCGCTGTTCTGCTATTCATCGGCGCTATCGGCAAGAGCGCGCAGATTCCGCTATACGTCTGGCTACCCGACGCCATGGCTGGTCCCACGCCGGTCTCCGCTTTGATTCATGCGGCGACGATGGTTACTGCCGGCGTCTACATGATCGTTCGTTGCTCAACTATTTACACCCACGCGCCCACAGCGATGTTCATTGTCGCAATCATTGGGGCGGCGACGGCATTATTTGCGGCGACGATCGGATTGGCGCAAAATGATATTAAGAAAGTTCTCGCCTACTCTACGATCTCGCAGCTTGGTTACATGTTTCTGGCCTGCGGCGTAGGCGCCTTCGCAGCGGCAATCTTCCACGTTATCACGCACGCATTTTTCAAAGCGCTTCTTTTCCTCGGCTCCGGGTCGGTAATTCATGGCATGCATCACGAGCAGGACATGCGACGCATGGGCGGACTCAGAAAATATATGCCCGTCACCTTTGTGACTATGCTTGCGGGATGGCTGGCGATTTCTGGCATCCCTATCTTTGCGGGTTTCTTTTCGAAGGACGAGATTCTTTGGACAACCTGGAGCGCCGGAACGTTCAGTTTGCCGAGTCCAGTTTGGAGTAAGGCGCTTTGGTTCATCGCCGCCCTGACGGCCCTGCTGACCGCGGTCTACATGACGCGGATGATGGTCATGACGTTCTGGGGCACGGAGCGCTTTCGCGAACGCCATGCCGACGCTCACCCGGTCGCGGCTACTCAAGAGGATACGCACGAGGAAAACGGTGCGCACGAACCTCACGAATCACCGTGGTCGATGACAGTGCCCTTGATTGTCCTGGCTATTCTCTCGACCGTTGGCGGTCTTATCGGTGTGCCGTATGCCCTCAGTTCCCTGCTTGGCGGGCATCCGGAAAACTACATCGAGCGAACTCTTGAACCGGTGGTTGCAAAAACACCGGGTGGCTCGAGCGCAGCCGCAGAGGGCGCCGAACCTATCTGGCTATCACCGCCTCCGCAGGCAGTGGATGGCCCGCCGGCATTTGCTCCGTTGGATGAACACGCTGAGGCCGGGGCTTTTCATTCGCCCGAGGAGCTCCGCGCTGAGCGCTTGCTGGCAGCCGTTTCGGTTCTTATTGCTGCCTTTGGAATTGTCATCGGCTGGGTCATCTTCAAAAAGCGTCCGCTGCTTCAGATGCCTCGTATACTCGAAAACAAATACTACGTCGATGAGATTTACGACGCCGCCATCATCAACCCGATCAAGGTGGGCTCGCGGGAAGGACTCTGGAAACTATTCGATGTCGGTGTCATTGATGGCTTCCTGCATGCCATCGGTGAAACTGTGACCGAGGCCGGCAGTTTGGTGCGCCATCTTCAGGCTGGGTTTGTACGGGGCTACGCGGCCATCATCTTGCTTGGCGCGTTGGCAGTGGTCGGCTTCTTTGCTTATTACGGTTTGCGGCTTATACCCTAGTTTATGCAACAGCACTTGTTAACCGGGATCATTCTCCTGCCCGTTATCGGCGCGCTGGTGACGGTGGGCTATAGCTTCCTACCTGCCAAGCGCGAGGCGAATTATAAACGGATCGCGCTCGGTTTCAGTGTGCTTGTTTTTGCGCTTTCGCTGTTGCTGATTCGCGGCATTGGTGGTGACACAAGAGACTTTCGCTTCGTTGAAGATGTGCTTTGGATTGGATCAATCGGCGCTCACTACCATCTGGGCGTTGATGGCATCAGCCTCTGGCTGGTGCTGCTGACAACGCTTTTGATGCCAATCGCGATCCTCTCGAGTTGGACGTCAATTCAGTCGCGGCAACTTTCCTACTACATGTTTTTGCTGCTGCTGTTGAGCGCAATGGTCGGCGTTTTTGTGTCTCTGGATCTCCTCCTCTTTTACCTGTTTTTTGAAGCCTCGCTCGTGCCGATGTTTTTCCTGATTGGCATCTGGGGCGGCGAGCGCAAAATCTATGCGGCCGTGAAGTTTTTCATATACACCGCGGTTGGGAGCCTGCTAATGCTGGTCGGCATCATCGCGCTCTACTACCTTTACGGGACCTTTGACTATACGACGATTCTTGCCGCCATGAGCGGTGGAAAACTGTTGGGTGAGCGCGCCGAGTTCTGGCTGTTTCTGGCCTTTGCTTTTGCGTTCTGCATTAAGGTGCCGCTATTCCCGCTGCACACCTGGCTGCCTGATGCGCATACCGAAGCGCCCACGGCCGGATCGGTAATTCTCGCCGGGGTGCTTTTGAAGATGGGAACCTACGGGCTCCTGCGTTTTAACCTTGCACTTTTTCCGCTCATGTCTCGGAAGTTTGCACCGTTAATGATCACGCTTGCAATTATCGGAATTTTTTATGGCGCACTGGTGGCGATGGTGCAGCCTGACGTGAAACGACTGGTCGCGTATTCATCCGTCAGCCACATGGGCTTTGTCGTGCTCGGGCTCTTTTCGTTTACGGAACTCGGGATGCAGGGCGCGCTTTATCAAATGCTCAACCATGGTGTTTCAACAGGAGCCTTGTTTCTCTTCGTGGGCTTTATCTATGAGCGCAGACACACGCGCATGATCAGCGAATTCGGCGGGCTTGCTACGCCCATGCCCTGGTTCTCGACGCTGTTTGTGATTGCCTCTCTCTCGTCCATCGGCCTGCCTTTTCTGAATGGCTTCGTTGGGGAGTTTCTGATAATCCTGGGCAGTTGGACCTCAAACGCAATCCAGCACGCGTGGCTTGCGACCATGCTCGCCGCGACAGGTGTAATCTGGGCAGCCGTTTACATGCTGTGGATGTTGCAGCGCGTCGTGTTTGGCAAAGTAACTAAACCGGAGAACGCAAAACTTCGGGACCTTAACGCGCGCGAGCTGGCCCTGCTGGTTCCTTTGCTCGTTCTAATGTTGTTCATGGGAGTTTACCCGCGCGTTTTTCTCGATCGGTCCAGGGCGAGCGTTGAGGAAGTTCGAAGTCGCGTGGCTGCGCAGCCGGCTGGTGGATCGTTTGCATCTGTTAAACCCGTGGCAGATCGGCCCGACTCATTAGCTCCGTAGGAGCCGAATGTTTATAGACACGGCCATGAAAAGCAGCATGCATCTCCGTAGGAGCGAAATGTTTCCAGCGATGACTAAGTAATCGGCAATATGTCGCTCCTCCGGAGTTGAATCTAGATAATGAATTTTCTGGCTCTACAATACGCAACTCCTGACGTCAACCTCTGGGTGATCTTGCCGGAGTTAATCATTTGTGCAGTTGGTGTGCTTGTTATGTTGGTTGACGCTTTTGCGAGGCCAACTCAGCGCTGGATCACAGGCGGGCTTTCCCTGTTGGGGTTGTCGGCCGCGGCTGTCAGCTCGGGATGGTTATGGCTTTTCTGGCGAGGTGCCAGCCAGGCCTTCAACGGCATGATCGTCCTGGACGAACTTCGGCTTGGTTTTACTTTCATCTTCCTGGTGGTGTCTGGGCTCACGATCCTGATTTCAATGGTTTGGGTGGAGAATGAACGCCTTGCCGCGGGCGAGTTTCATTCGCTGTTAATGTTCGCTACTGCGGGCATGATGTTTATGGCCTCGGCGGGCGATCTGGTCATGGTTTTTCTGGGGCTGGAGATTCTATCCATTGCTACCTACGTCATGTGCGGCTTTCGTCGCACAGACATTCGCTCCAATGAATCGTCGATGAAATATTTCATCCTTGGTTCGTTTTCGTCGGCTTTTCTTCTTTATGGCATTGCGCTTATTTACGGTGCCACCGCCACCGCATTGTTACCGGGCACGACTAATATTGCGGAGATTGCCAGGCGGCTTCCCGACGCGCAATATCCACTCCTTCTCTTCGCGGGTGCAGCGATGATGTTGGTCGGCTTCGGCTTCAAGATCGCCACGGCACCTTTTCACGTCTGGACGCCCGACGTTTACGAAGGCGCTCCCACGCCGGTCACCGCCTTCATGGCCGCCGGTCCCAAGGCCGCCGGGTTTGCTTCTTTCCTGCGCGTTTTTCTTTTTGCCTTTCCTTTCGTAGTGGCGACCGCCAATAACAGCGTCGGTGGCCGGATTCATGCAGCCTGGCTGTCTGCACTGATAGTTATCGCGATTCTAACGATGACCATCGGCAACCTGGTCGCGATTGCTCAGAACAATGTCAAACGAATGCTCGCGTATTCCTCCATCGCCCACGCCGGCTATGCGCTCGTCGGTTTTATTGCAGCCGGAGCCGCTCGCGATATTGCACAGCGCAACGCCGCCATCACCGCCGTAATTTTTTATCTTCTGACCTACGCGGTAATGAATCTCGGCGCGTTTGCCGTAGTACAAATTATTGCGCGCGCCGGCGACCGCCGCACGGAAGTAGAAGACTACAACGGCATCGGATTTCAGTCGCCCTGGCTCGCCTTCTGCCTGTCGTTGTTTTTGCTCAGCTTGCTGGGGATACCGTTGACCGCAGGTTTCATGGGCAAGGTTATGGTTTTTCGTGCCGCGCTCGATCAAGGCTACTACGTGCTCGTGGTGATTGGGGTGCTGAATACTGCGATCTCGGCCTACTACTATCTCCGGCTCATAATCGTGATGTTTTTCCGTGAAAGGACGACTGCGTGGAGCGCGCCGCAAATTCCTGCGAGCGTAGGTCTGGCGTTGGCGATAACTATTTTCGGAGTGTTGTATCTTGGCCTTTTTCCCGACCGCGTCATCAATGCGCTGCAAGCAAAGCCTGTCATGTCGATATCGATGAGATAGTGTCGGATGCCTTCTCTGCACCACCGGCGTTAGCAGTGGGGCGCAGATTTAGTTCAACATGACTGCCGAAGAATACGCCGCACAAGTAAAATCCGAGCTTAACAATGCCTGGCTGCCTCACATCTATCGCGAACGCATCCGCAGCAAACGCACACGCTCTTACCGCTTTGACGGACTCACCAAAACAAACCGAGTTGAGATTCAGCATACCTTATTGGGTGTCGAATTGAAGGTCGGTCGGCGGCGACTGCTCTGCCCGGATCTGGCAACCGCGCGTTATCTTTCGCTTTTCGCGCGCGCTGGTTGCGAACACGTCGCTGTGCCCTACGACATTACCATGATTTCTCACCTGGCCGACGAGTTGGAGTCCTCCTGGCACAGGATGCTTCTTCTTGCCGACCATTATGCTGCGGGCAAATCGGAGGCACTCAAGACTCGCGTGCGCCGTGTGTTGACGCAACAGATAAGAATCGAGATTTCCGAAGCAGGCGCCGGAACTTCTATGCCGGAGTTCAAACAAAGTACGAAGCAGCGAACCTAGGGTCGTGGTTTTGCTGTAACGCAAACTGTTAGTTTGCGGCGCAGGCGGTAGGGCCTTGCTAGGGCGACGGTTTTCGTAGCTTGCGCGCAAACTAACAGTTTGCGTTACAATAGTTCACAACATGACCGAAGAGCCGAGGGAATTCCTAAACGAAGAACCACCATCTGCCGAGACCGGCGCTGCGCTTCCTTTCCCCTTCAAGCAACAAACTTTCTGCCGCTACGAGCCAATCGAAAAACAGATCGATGAAGTTCGA
>DASWDX010000119.1:0-9442 GCA_036395055.1 Pyrinomonadaceae bacterium
TGGCCCTCGTCATCGTCCGAATCTCCAAGACTTCAGCTGGTCCGGCATCAAGGCTACCCTCGCATCGAATATTCACCTCGGCCTCGATCTCAAAGGCGGTAGTCATCTGGTGATGCGGGTCAAAACCGAAGAGGTGCTGAAGAATCTCACATTGACCGACGCAAGCGCGATCGAAAAGTCAGTGAAAGACGCCGGACTGCCCGTGAAAGAAGTGAAACCAGAACCCACTGGTGGAGACTATAGAATAATCCTTGGGGCCAACGATGCGTCGAGACTTGCAGAGACAGAAGAAGCAGTAAAGAAGAAGATAGATCTTTCCGATTGGACTTCTTCACCCAGCGGCAACACTATAGTTTGGACCTTGCCGCCCGCCGCGCAATCTAAACTGGCGGAACAAGCTACTGAGCAAGCCAAGCGGATCATTGAGAGTCGTTTGGATGCCGTGGGCGTTGCTGAGCCCCTCGTGCAGCGGCATGGCTCTCAGGCGTCACATCAGATTCTGGTCCAAATGCCGGGCATACAAGACCCGGAGCGCGTGAAGCAACTGTTAAAGGCCGAGTCGAAACTCGAGCTGGTTCATGTTGTCAGCCCTCCCAGCCCTCAGTCCGTTCAAACTTATAACACTGAGGAAGAGGCTAAGGCGTCGCTCGGCGGCACAGTGCCGACAAATCGTCGCGTGCTTCCCTACGCAGAACGAAATGAGCCAACCGGAGCTGCCGGCCAAACTACCCCCGACGAAACGCAGAAACAGAAAAAATGGGTTGTCGTCGAGTCACCCGCAGTAGTTGACGGCAGTGAGCTTCGTAGTGCTGCGGCCACTCAATCACGGGCCGGCTCGGACGACTATCAGATCTCATTTGCTCTCAAGCCAGGCGGAGCGGATAAGTTCGGTACCTGGACGGGCGCCAACATCAACGAATACATGGGCGTCGTCTTGAACGATGAGGTCAAGTCAGTCGCCTACATTAAGTCCCAGATTTCCGATCAGGGGGAAATTTCAGGACGCTTTACCAAGCAATCAGCCGAAGATTTGGCGTTAACTTTAAGATCCGGCGCCTTGCCTGCGCCTATCGAATACATGGAAGAGCGGACTGTCGGACCGAGCCTTGGCGCCGATTCGATAAGATCGGGCGTGCGCGCGTCCGTCGTCGGTTTGATACTGGTGGTAGTTTTCATGCTGGTCTATTACCGAGGCGCCGGTGTGAATGCTGTTGTAGCGTTGCTCCTGAACATGATCCTCATGTTGGCTGGTTTGATCGTTTTTCAAGCGACTCTGACTCTTCCGGGAATCGCCGGCATCATTCTGACGATCGGCATGGCCGTCGACTCAAACGTTTTGATCTTCGAACGCATTCGGGAAGAGCTGAGAAGCGGTAAAACTATCCCGTCCGCCGTCGAACAGGGATTCGCGCGTGCATTCGTCACTATCATAGACACGCACGTGACAACCATCATTTCGTCGTTGTTCCTGTTTGTGTTCGGCACGGGACCGCTGCGCGGTTTCGCCGTCACCCTGGTGATGGGTCTCTTGATTAATCTTTTCTCCGCTGTCTACGTCTCACGCACGATTTTCATGTGGGAGTTGAGCCGGAAGCGGAAGTTGGAATCGTTAAGTATTTAGAGCGCAACAGAGGTCTGTCGACTAAGGACCTTCAAGGCGTTGACTGGTAAATATGCTGCAATTTTTCAAAGACGTTAAGATCGATTGGCTGGCTAACCGTCGCCTGTTCATTACTGTTTCCATCCTGCTAATGCTGGCTGGTCTCAGCTCTGCGGTTTTTCGTCAATGGAAACATCCCAACGGCACTGAAGCCTTCAATCTCGGTGTCGACTTCAAAGGCGGAACTGTCGTCACGGTTAGGTTTAAACAGCGGCCGTCCGCCGAAGTCGTCCGCGACGCGTTAGTAAAGGCCGGTTTGAAAGATGCGATCATTCAGCCGGTCACGGACAAGCCTGACATCGTGCTGATCAAGATCCCCCTTGAGGGTTCTTCGGGTGAATCGCAAGCACAAGTTGAGGCCGGGCGGGCCAGGGTACGCGAAGCATTGAGCGCCTTTGGTCCGGAGGCAGCGATAGATAAAGATCTCAACTCCGATCCCAACGCGGCCTTCAAGATTGAAGGTACTGATGCGGTGGGCGCGGTAGCTGGAGCCCAGCTTCGCAATAAGGCAATCGCCGTAACCCTGGCAGCGTTGGTAGGGATCCTCATGTACATTGCCTTTCGCTTTGAGTGGACCTATGGCGCGGCGGCCGTGATCGCGGTCTTTCACGATGTGCTGGTTACGCTCGGCTTCTTTTCGATTTTTCAGTGGGAAGTGAGTTTGACGGTCATTGCTGCTTTGTTGACACTGGTTGGATTCTCTGTCAACGACACTATCGTAGTTTTCGATCGCATACGTGAAAACCGGCGCCTGCATCGTCGAGAATCGTTATACAGAATCACTAACGATTCCATCAATCAGACGCTCTCGCGCACTGTTATCACTTCCGGCTTGGTTTTTCTATCGGTTCTTTCCATGGTGCTGTTTGGTGGGGAGGTGCTGCGAGGTTTTTCACTTGCTCTCCTCATAGGCATTACTTTCGGAACCTATTCCTCGATTGCTATCGCGAGTCCGATTATGGTTTGGTGGGAACAGCGTTTGGATCTTGCGAACAGGGCCTCTGCGACGGCGGCAAATCGGCCCGAACCACGCGCGCCGCGGGTGACAAGCGGGGCGAAGCGAGAACCTTTGCCGAGCAACGCCCGCAAGCGTTCAAGAGGTGCGGGACGCGCCTAGAAGTTTGCCTGCAGAACCATCGGTGAATATAGCGTTCTCGAATTATATTAACTCAATTTGCACTTGACTTTGCCGCGCAATGCGGCATAGACTGCTGCCGTTGCTGGCCAATTAAATACTCAAGAGTCGACCCGCGTTGTTGAAACGAAGGTTGGTTGCGCGGCGGTCTGTTGAGGAGGGCCGGCGAGTTTTTTTCTCGCATAGCGCTTTTCAGTTTAGACTCGAAATGCTCAAGATCATTGAGCCGCGGTTTCCCCTTCATTTGTAGGAACTCAGGCGGGCCGGAAGATCGACGTTTGAGAACGCAATTAATTAGTAGCGAAACTATATTGCGACCCTGATCCATTTGGCACCGGAATAGGGAGGATAATAATGTTTGAAAACCTTGTAGAGTCTGGTTCGCACAAAGAGGATCTTGGGCGAAAAGGCTCTTTTCTCTTAGGCACGATAGCTGTCTACGGAATCATCGGCGTCACCTTGCTCGTGGTAAGCATTATGTACGCGGCGGCGAACCTGGAAAGCCAGGATCTGGATTTCATCACACTGGTCGCGCCGGTACCCGTTCCGCAACAGGCTCAGCCTGAGAAGCATGAGGAGGCAAAGCCGCAGAACGAGAAGCAGAATGTTGACGTCCGCAAAGAACTAATTGCGGATGTTACGCGAACTGAGCTGGTGCCTAAAGAGGTATCCGCTAAGGCGAGCGACATTCCGCCGGTGAGGCGCGGAGTCACTACGATCGTTGGCAGCGAGTCATCGAACGCGGCTGCCCCAGTCGCCGCTGGTTCGGGTACCGGAATGGTCCCAACAGGCCCGACTAGAGTAAATATCGAGGAACCGCCACCACCGCCACCACCGCCGACGCCTCCCAGGGCGCCAATCTCTGGCGGCGTGCTTAACGGAAAAGCTATCAGTCTGCCAAAACCTGCATACCCGGCGATAGCGCGGCAAGCCCACGCTTCAGGAACGGTTGTAGTTCAGGTAACGATCGATGAAAACGGCAGCGTGGTTTCGGCGCATGCGGTGTCAGGCCATCCATTACTGCAAGCGGTGGCGGTAGCGGCTGCGCGTGGGGCGAGGTTTTCGCCTACCAAGCTATCGGGACAGCCGGTTAAGGTGACAGGCGTCATCACGTACAATTTCGTGGCTCAATAAACCGTAGAGGTTCAGCGCCGTACGAGCCTCTTTGGGCTCATTCTGCGAGTTCCCTGCGAGCTATCAATGTAAGAAAAACCTTTTGGAGGGGTTTACCGTGACTATTCTAATCAGTCTTCTAGGAACAAAAGCATTCGGCTTAATGGTCTACATGTGGCAGGCGGCGGAGGCCACTCCGGCCCCAACTCCTGGAGTTAATCACTTTTCTCCAATGGCCATGGTCAAGAGTATGGGCGCCGTCGCTATTGGGGTCGTGATCGTTCTACTGATCATGTCAGTTTATTCGATTGCCATCATGGTAGAACGTTATTTGACTTATACCGCCGCCAAGAAGCAGTCGCGTGAGTTTGCGCCGCGCGTCGCCCAGGCCCTGAAAAATGATCGCATCGAAGAAGCGATCAATATCAGCGATAAACATCGCAAGTCGCATCTCGCCATGGTAGTGAGCAGCGGTTTGCAGGAGTTTCGGGCTCATGAAGCATCGTCCGATATATCAGGCGATGAAATCGAAGCTTCGAAGCGGGCTTTGCAGCGAGCTATCGCCATCAAGACGGCCGAATTTAAACGTGGCCTCTCAGGCCTGGCGACCATTGGATCAACGGCGCCCTTCGTGGGACTGTTTGGTACGGTGTTCGGAATTATTAATGCGTTCAGCGCCATGGGCGACGCCGGCCAGGCGGGTATCGGCGCCGTCGCCAGTGGTATTTCTGAGGCGCTCTTTACCACCGCTCTGGGATTGCTCGTCGCCGTTCCGGCCGTTTGGCTGTTCAACTATTTCACGGGAAAGGTGGATGGATTCATCGTCGAGATGGACAATTCAGCTTCCGAACTGGTTGATTACTTTATCAAGAACCGCACGAAGCAGTTGAAACCCTAACCACGGCGGCGCAAACGAACGACGGTGGGGCCTTGCTGGGATTATTGGACGTTGGTCCAGGGCTTTTCGTGAAAAGGAGTTTTCGTTATGGGAATGGCAGCAGGTGGAAGCAGTGGCTTTCAGTCGGAGATCAATGTTACTCCGATGGTCGATATCATGTTAGTTCTCTTGATTATCTTCATGGTCGTTACCCCCATGTTGCAGCACGGTGTTACGGTCAATCTTCCGAAGGACCTTAACAACCCCGAGGAAGATCAGAGAATCATCAAGGACAACTCGGTTGTTATCGCCATCCCCAATGATGGTGAGTACTATCTTGGTAAGGATAGGGTTAACAAGGAACAACTCAAAGACAAAGTGGAAAAGTTGTTGGCAAACATCAAGAAAGAAGAAGACAAAGTCGTTTACATCAAAAGCGGCGTGGGCGTCAGTTACGGAGATGTAGTCAACGTAATTAACGAGGTCAGGGCTTTAGGTGTCGACAAGATAGGATTGGTTGCGGATAAGAAAAAGGGTGGAGCGGCAGCGCCGGCTAAGCCTGCTTAGCGTGGCCGCCTTGGGTTGTTAGTTTTTCAAAGGAGCAGATTTATGGGAATGTCAAGTTCGGGTGGTGGTAAATCGAGAGCGGTTCCTTATATTAACGTTACCCCTCTCATTGACGTGCTGTTGGTAATGCTGATTATCTTTATGGTAATCACACCCTTGAAACCGAGCCGCTTCCAGGCAGATATTCCAACCCAAAGAGATCCAAACGAAGACTTGAGCCAGTTAAAACCCAACCCTCTGACGCTCGTAGTTTCAATTTCCAACGATCTTCAATTAAAGCTGAACCAGGACAGTATAGGATCTGTTAACGACACGGCGCCTCTGAGCCAAAAACTGGTTCAGTTATTCCAGCAGCGCAAAAACGCCCGCGCCTACAAGCCCGGAATGGAGACGCGCACGGATGTGCCTGAAACCGAGAGAATTGAAAAGACGGTTTTTGTGAAGGCCCCGAGATCGATCAAGTACGGCGATGTCGTCAAGGTAATCGACGCGATCAAGGGAGCTGGTGCAAATCCGGTTGGACTGCAGGTGGACGATCTGCCACAGTAACGACTTACTGGCCGCTCATCGTGCGAACAGCTCTAGCCCCAGTTGGTGTTGGGCCCAATCACTTAAAATGGAGCTACTGATAAATGAAACTCTCTCAAACTAGAATCGCCATAACGTTGGCGATTCTTGTTGTCACAACCTCTGGTTGTGGATTGATTAATCGAGTACGTGCCAAGAATCAGTTGAATGAGGCAGCCCGGGCTTATCACGAAGGGCATTTTGATGAGGCCGAACAGCATTCAAGGAGGGCCCTCGAACTTGATCCCGACAGCAAAAGTGCACCGCTATTCATTGCCCGTACAATTCATGCACAGTATCGTCCGGGAGTTCAAGCTGCCGAGAACATAGAGAAAGCTAATGAGGCAATCCAGGCTTATCAGAAGATTCTCGAAAAAGATCCAAAGAACGAAGAAGCCTTCAAGGCTATCGCTTACCTTTATGGGGCAGTAAAAGATGACGAAAAATTGCGAGCCTGGCTTTCTACCCGAGCGAATGATGCAAGCGCAGAGCCTGAAAAACGCGCCGAGGCTTACACCATTCTAGCAAGCAAGGATTGGGACTGCTCTTTCAAGATAACGGAGCTTCCCAGCAACAAGACGACCACTATCTCAACGGGCAATCGAGCGACAGTCTCATATAAAAAGCCACCACAGGAGAAGGATTTCGTTGCGGCGCAGGCCTGCGTCAAGCGCGGCCTCGAAGAGATTGAAAATGCCATTAAGCTTGATCCAAACAACGAATCCGCCTGGTCCTATAAAACGAACCTCCTCATAGAAGCGTCAAAACAAGCCGAGATGGACGGCAAGATGGATCAGAAGGCGCAACTGGACAAACAGCGCGAAGAAGCGCAAAAACGGACCAGCGCGCTAAGCGAAGCAAATCAAAAGAAGAAGGAAGAAGAGGAAGCCAGAAAGGCTGCCTCGCCCCAAAAGAAATAAGCAGTTCGGTGTTGCTTTCGATGCTGGTGATGCTCGACTTTCGGGTTGGGCATCACCTTTTTGTTATACTCAAGATTACCGCTCGTGCTCCGCAGCTCAAAACACGAACGGACTACACATAGATGATCCGCATCGAAGAAATTGTCGAGAATGTGGCGCGTAATCACCCGCAGGCGAACCTCGATCTGTTGCGGCGTGCTTACCTGTTCTCCGCCCGAGAGCACAAGGGTCAGAAGCGCGCCTCGGGTGAGTCCTACCTGGTTCACCCGCTCGAGGTCGCAAACATCCTCGCCAATATGAGACTCGACGAAGTGTCAGTGGCTACCGGCTTGCTCCATGACGTCGTCGAGGACACACTCGTCGATCTCGATACCATACGCAAATATTTCGGCGAAGAGATCGCCCATCTTGTGGATGGCCTCACAAAGATTGCGCAGATCAGCAATATCTCTCGCGAAGAGCAGCAGGCGGAGAACGTGCGCAAGATGCTGCTGGCCATGGTTGACGATGTAAGAATTGTGCTCGTCAAGTTAGCCGACCGGTTACACAACATGCGTACTCTGCAATACCTAAGTCTGGAAAAGCGAAAACGCATCGCCGAAGAGACGATGGAAATCTTCGCGCCCATCGCTCATCGTCTCGGCATGGGTAAACTCCGCGGAGAACTGGAAGATCTCGCTTTTCGCCATCTTCACCCGGAGGACTACCGCGAACTGGCAGAACAACTTGAAAAGCGCCGCGCAGAGAATGAGGCGTTTCTGAGCGGCGTAACTGAACGAATTGAAACGAAGATGACCGAGGCCGAAGTGCCTTTCGTGCGTGTCGAAGGTCGGGTGAAGCGGCTTTACTCGATTTGGAAAAAACTCAGGAGACAAAAGATTGAGCTGGATCAGGTTTATGATCTGGTCGCGGCGCGCGTGATCACTCCAAACGAAGTGCGCCATTGTTATGCGGCTCTGGGTGTGATCCATAACACCTGGCGGCCGGTGCCCGGGCGGATCAAAGATTGGATTGCCACTCCGCGCGACAACCTTTACCAGTCGCTGCATACATCTGTGATTGGTGCTGACGCACAGTCGTTTGAAGTGCAGATTCGCACTGAGGATATGCACCAGATTGCCGAAGAAGGCGTGGCCGCACATTGGAAGTACAAGGAAGGTAAACGCGGGGCGCGCGACGACGACAATGCGTTCCAGGCTTTGCGTTCGCTGGTAGAGTGGACCCAGGAAGTCAAAGATTCGCGCGACTTTCTCGATTCGTTAAAGCTGGACCTCTATCCCAAGGATGTCTACGCGTTCACTCCAATGGGCAAAGTTATCCAGCTGCCCCGCGGCGCCACTCCCGTAGATTTTGCCTACATGATCCACTCTGAAGTAGGAAACACTTGCACCGGTGCACGCATCAATGGCCGAATCGTTCCTTTGCGCAACCAGATTCAGAATGGAGACGTGGTTGAGATTCTAACCTCGGCAAATTCCCATCCCTCACGCGACTGGCTCAACTTCATCGTCACGTCTCGAGCACGAAACAGAGTGCGCCACTGGGTGGCCGAGCAGCAGCGCGCTGAATCGATCGACATTGGGCGCAAACTATTCGAGAAAGAGGCGGCAAGATTCCAACTTTCCGCCAAGAAACTTTTTAGCGATAGCGACAACGAAATGAAACGCGTCGCCGGCGAATATGGTTATGGACGCGTGGAAGACCTGCTGGCGGCTATCGGCTACGGCAAGTTGATCCCGCGCAATGTGATCGCCAAATATCTCGGCGCCGAACAGTTTGAGCAGCTCGACAAACAGAAAGAATCACGCTTGCGCAGCGGCGTGCGCGCGGTTAAACGGCTTATTCGGCTTGGTGATGATTCGATCGTTGTGCGCGGTGTGGACGATCTGATGGTCATACGCGCGCGTTGCTGCAATCCTCTTCATGGCGAGGAGATTGTTGGTTACGTCACTCGCGGGAAAGGCGTGGCGGTTCATGAGAAGCGCTGCAAGAACGTCGCCTCGCTAATGGTTAATCGCGAGCGAATTGTCGAAGTTGAATGGGCCGGCCGTCCTGAGAAAACTGCTTATGCGGTGAAACTGCTGGCGGTAACTGAAAATCGCACCGGAATGATAGCCGGCATTACGGGTGCAATTTCGGACATGAAGACTGGAATTCGCGACGCGCGCGCCTCCGTGGGTTCCGACGAGAAGGGACATGTCGAGGTAACCGTGGAAGTTTTTGACGTCAAGCACCTGGATAAAGTGATCAACTCAATCAAGGGTGTTCCGGGCGTTTTGGACGTGGAACGAATGCAGGGCGCAGTGTAAGAATCCAATTCCACCAGCTTTGCCCTTCGCTAAACGTATCTGGTACAATCCCGCCTTTGTTTGCACAACCAAAAAAGAGGCAGTCATTACTGTGAAGGAGATCATACAGACAGCGCATGCTCCTGATGCGATCGGACCGTATTCCCAGGCTATCAGGGCCAATGGACTGGTGTTCGCATCCGGCCAGATTCCCACCGATCCACAAACGGGACAATTTGTTCCGGGGGGAATTCAGGAGCAGACGGAGCAGGCATTGAAAAACCTGGCAGCAGTGCTTGAGGCAGCCGGCAGTGG
>DASWDX010000120.1:0-13295 GCA_036395055.1 Pyrinomonadaceae bacterium
AACACCTCGTTTCTTTCGCCGCTGGAGCGGCGACTCGCCCCCGTAGTTATTCCCAGAATTCCCAAGTGGCTGGAAACTTATCACCTGACCATGCTGACCCTTTTGTGGTCGGTCATGATCCTGGTTTTTAGTTTTCTGGCAGCACGGAACATTCGCTGGCTTTGGATGGTCTCGGTGATGATTGCGCTGCAGTGGGTGACTGATCATTACGACGGCAAGGTAGGCAAGTATCGCAACACGGGCCTTGTGAGATGGGGTTATTACATGGATCACCTGCTCGACTATTTCTTTCTTTGCTCGATTCTTATCGGCTATTCTTTTATCCTGCCGGAACGATCGCGCTTTCAACTGCTGTTGTTGTTAGCCTTGTTTGCGGCCTACGATTTCAGCACTTTTCTCGCCTTTACGGCTACGGACAAACTGAAGATAAGCTATCTAAAATTCGGCCCGACGGAGTTCAGGCTGGCGCTTATCTTAATAAACGGACTATTGATTTCCTTTGGTACGAGATACATGATCAGCGGATTGAAGTGGGTCAACGCCGGCGCGGTAGTAGGTCTGTGTTTTCTAATTTATGGGACTCAAAGGAAGATCTGGGAGCTTGATATGAAATACCGGCAGCCTGAGCGACTGGGGAAAGCTGAGCCGCTCCTGGAAAAACCGTACGCGCCGGTGGAGGAGTGTACGTATTGATAACGGCTGATTTGCGAAAGCATGTCCGGCTGGCCAACGTCCCAGCCCGAAGATACATCTGATAGCTGAGCTACCTCGTATTACCTATTCGACCAATTCAAGCGCGTCCAGCCTGATTATCCGTGGCTTAGTGTTTGCTAGTGATTTTGCTAGTGGAAATGCAAGACCAGGCAGTAGTGGTCGTTCTGAGGTCGGTCAGTAATAATCAGGGAACTCTATTCAGAAAAAATCGTTTGATCGAAACAAGCACCCATAACGGGCAGAAGATAAGAGTCGGTAAGATGCCAGAAAAGAAAGTTATAAAAGTTATCAAGAAGGATGAGCGCGCGCGTAAGCAAAAGCCTGCTCCTAAGGGAAACACTACCGCGCAAACTGCGCGTGAAATGGTTCAAACCGTAACCAATTGGGTTAATGAACTGCAACAGAAGCGACGCGTAGAAACCGCCAAGGCCATCGAACTGATGCTGCCGGAAAATCCTCGCACCAGCGAAGGCTAGTAGTTCCCTCGCAGTCAAAGGTAACAAAACAGCAGGAGCTCCCACACGACCACTCTTCAGGGGTTTTAATTGGCTTTCTCTGTGTTCCTCTGCGTCTCTCTCTATGTTGAGTAGTGATCGCTGCTCGCTCACCAGCGAGTTACAGTGTGACCAGGGCTTCAACCAAAAGCGAGACTACTCGACCAGCCCGCGATAGCGGGCGGTAGAATAGAGCCTGGGGCGTGAGCCCCAAGTCACCTGGCGTATCCGGGCCCAGCCCGCGTGAGCGGGCGAAAGCGCAGCTGTTGATGTCTCGAGTGAATGTTTACGCAGACAGTGTCGCCCGTTTCATGCCATCTCGTCTTGCAATATTCCTGGGGCGCACCCCCCAGGCTTTATGCTGTCACCTGCTTCGCAGGTTCAAGTGACCGGGACGGTCTCTTTGCTGGGATTGACACCACTCAACGCTGACGATAGCTTTCAGCCATGACGACACCAGCCCAAAGCCCAGAAACAAACGTTGCCCACGCCTTCATGCAAAAAGCTCGTCAACTCCTCAAGGAAGAGTATCTTCCAAAGATTGAGCGTTGCGTGGAGAAACTAACAGACGAGCAAGTGTGGTGGCGGCCTAATCCGGAATCCAACAGTATTGGAAATCTTCTGCTGCACATTTCGGGGAACGCGCGGCAGTGGATTGTCTGCGGATTGGGTGGCGCTACCGATGAGCGACAGCGGCAAACTGAGTTTGACGAGCGAAGAATTATCCCTCGCGATGAGTTGCTCATCGGGCTCAGGACGACGGTTGCCGACATAGACAACGTGATACGCGGTTTTGAGCCGACTCGACTACTAAAAAGTTATCCGATACAGGGAACTGAAGCAACTGCCCTTGAAGCAATCTTTCACGTGACCGAGCACTTTTCGATGCACACTGGCCAGATAATCCTACTCACAAAGATGCTAGCCAATATCGACCTCGTGTTTTACCATTTCTCAACCGGCAAGCCGGTACATACGGGGCACGAGTCGAACCGTCATGATGTTGAGTAGTTCTTCTCATCTTTCAAAAGTCTGCGATTCATGTTTAATATAGTGTCTCTGTAAGAAACTCAGAAAAGAACAGGCAGGAATGCATGTCCTACCAAAATTTCAAGGAGAACGCATCTGAATGACTTACGTGGTTGCCGAACCCTGCGTGAACTGCCGCTATACCGACTGTGCCCTCGTCTGTCCCGTTGAGGCTTTTCATCTCGATGACGATATGTTGCACATCAATCCGGAGACGTGCATCGACTGCGATGCCTGTGTTCCTGAATGCCCGGTAGAGGCGATCTTCGCGGAAGCGAATGTCCCGCCCGAGTGGGCACATTTTACGCAAATGAACGCGGAGAAAGCCCTCAGTGGTTTGCCAACGATCACCGCCAGGCTGGATCCACTTTGCGAAGCGGTTGCGGCGGCTCATTAAGTAACACATGAGAAAAGGCACCAAGCGCATGCTCGGGGGTCTGGCCTTGGCTGCCGGAGCGTTCGGCGTAGCCGGCACGTTTTTGAGAAAGAAGAAGATGAGAATGGGCGCCAAACAGCCAGCCGTAAAAAGAACAGCCAACGCCTGGGCGCGACCGGGGATGACAGTCACATTTCGGGCTGAGTTGATGCCGGGTCGCGACCGAGAGCAACGAACAGCGCGAGTGAAGGAGCTTCTTCCCAGCGGGCGCGTGACATTGCATGAAATCGCAGGCGAACACGCAGAGAAGGAGTTTGATCCAACCAGGTAACTTCCAAAGTCCAAAGTCCAAAGTCCAGTTGATGCCGCTTGACCGCTAACTTTCACCCTTTCCAGTTGCTTAGGAGGTGAACGTTATGAAAATCAAGAAGTTTGAGAACCTTGAGTCATGGAAAAAGTCTAGAAAACTAACCAACAGAATCTACGAGGCAACTGGTACCGGTAGATTCACGCGGGACTTTGGCTTGAAGGAACCAAATTCGACGCGCTTCGATCTCCATACTGTCAAATATTGCGGAAGGCTTCGAACGAGGTGGAGACAAGGAGTTCTTTCAGTTTCTGGCTATGGCTAAGGGGTCGTGTGGCGAGGTTCGTGCACAACTCTACATTGCTGTGGATCAAGAGTATATATCGCAAGACTTGTTTGAGAGTTTGTCCAACGACGCCGATGAAATTGGCCGTTTGATTTCCGGTCTAATGAAGTACTTGAGTAAGTCAGAACTTAAAGGAAGCAAATACCACTAATCACATGGACTTTGGACTTTGGACATCGGACTATCGTTTACCAGTTATACGTCCTGCCGGGCTCCATCACACCCAGCTTCGGAATATTCAAGGCATTCAATTCATCGATAACCGTTTGACGGTAGGCTGGCTTTATGTGTACCGCGAGAATGTCCAGGCCGTTGTGATTCAGCTTGCCCAAATCTCGCTGTAGAGAGGCTGGTGTGAAGTGGCGCGAAACTTCCGCCAATTTTGCCATCGAGTCGGGGAATGAGGCCTCAATTAAAAGCGCATCAATATGCGGGGCGCGATTGATCACGTTCCAAAACTCGTCGGTTTCCGCAGTGTCAGAACTAAAAGCGACGATGCTCTTCCCGTCCGAAACTACCAATCCCACCGTGGGCACGATGTGATTAACCGAGACGGCCCTAACGGTGAGATGGGCAATTCTAAACTCTTCTCCAGCCGGGATCGGAACGTATTGCATGACCGGCCCATATTCATTTTTCAGTTCGGAGAAGCGTGGATAAACATTCCAGTTGAAAATGTCCCGTTCCAGTAGTTCAATTACTTCGGGAGTCGCATAGATGCGGACCGGGCTTTTTAGTGTCTCGAAAAGGTCGTCAATGAAAATAGGAAGACTAGCGATATGGTCCATGTGAGGATGGGTCACAATTATGTCGCGCACTTTCTCGCGCTGCTCCGCCGTCAGTGCCAGCGCGATACTGCCGGCGTCAACTGCAACACACTCGTCAATGAGAAAACATGTCAGACGTTGTTCGGAGGTTGCGTGGCCCTGACTATCAAAGGTGCTTGGTAGGAGTTGAACTCTCATCAGCTGGAGGAAGAGACCACCTTCGTGTATGCCTGTTTAGTATAAGTCAACCACGGTGAAATGCGCGAACTTTGTCATAGGCGCCACATTTTTAGCGAGCTCGCATTCGTGTCAGCAGATCTTCCAACGCCTGCCGGTAACTTGCTTCGCGTTCACGTGCGTCGGGCGCGATGATGCCCCGAGCTACGCGACTACGATGGAAGGCAAGCTCACTGGCAGTTTGATTTAACTGCCTTGCAGTTTGCCAATGACTAAACCCGCCCCGAGAAAATGCATTAAAGGAGGAACCCATTCGACCGCCAACACTGCAGAGCTGGTTATATTCCTGCTGGGTCAATAGGCCGCCGTGGTAATCCGGAACCAGATACTCGCGGACGATCTGGCCCTCACGCCGAAGAGCGAGAATAATGACCACGAGCATAATGAAAAAGGCAGGAATCATAATAACAATGTAAGTTAGAAGGAAGGCAATCCCACCAAAGATAACTCCCGAACCGTTCCAGATACTGTGCATTGAGATTGCGGCGAGCAAACCCATGACCGGCGTAATAAATTTGACGGCAGTGCTTCGTGATTGACGTGCTATGCCGAGTCCGATTCCAGTCATACTTGTGAACATAGGATGAGAGAAAGGCGCTAAAGCTCCACGAAGAATAAAAACAAAAGTGAGGCCGCCGGCACCCCTTTCCATAACAGCCTTACCGTAGTATTGGATATTCTCCGTCATCGCGAAACCCAGTCCCACCATTGCTGCGTACACTATGCCATCGATGACGCCATCAAACTCGTCCTTCTTCCAGAAGAAGAATATAAACAGGATTAGTGCTTTTGCACTCTCTTCAACAATCGGCGCCGAAATAACGGCACCAAAAGTTCGTCCCGCTCTCGCATTGTTCGTCATCAATTGGACTGCGACATCGCTGGCGGTATTAATCAGAAAGGCGAAGAAGACTGCGACGAAGGCGCCCCAAAAGAACGCGGTCGCCAACATCCAACCAGGCTCAGCCTCATAGCGGTCAATCCAGAGAACAAGGACCAGATAGAGGGGCACCGGTACTGTGGCTGATACCAGTCCGATCAAAAGAGCCACCGGCCCAGTCTCAACACCGATTAACAAGAGGACGATAAGTCCCAGCAGAAGAGCAACAAGAGCGGCTAAGATGCCGAAAATAATCTTAATGGCATTTTTGCTGCCCGATGGCCTCATAGCGAGCGGCGGCGCAAGGGCTGTTCGTGGATCATTAGTCATGACTAAGTGATTACTGAAACAGTCGATTCGGATCTACGCGAAATAACGGTCATTATCGCGCAGAGTATATACAGATAAGGATTCAAGGGCGAGCATTGTTTAGCGGTTTGAAGGCATCGCCGAGATGGTTTTCGGGCTTCGACTAAATTAGATTGTGTTTAACTTTCTTACTCTTTTTCCTGGCGATCCGGGCATCCTGGCGTTTGTTCACTCGTTAGCCACCGTCTAACGAGCGCAGGTTTGCGCACGTCCACCGTCAATTGAATATGTTGCCCCGGTTATCCATGAGGCACGGTCTGACGCGAGGAAGACAATTAGTTCGGCAATCTCGCTTGCCTGGCCCACCCTCCCGAGTGGGTGAGTAGTTTTGGAATGCTCGAGAAAAGCATCGTACTGTTCCTCCGTCATGCCGCCACGTTTATGAATTTCGGTAACCACTACGCCCGGATTAACAGCGTTCACGCGCACACCTTTCGCCGCCAGTTCGAGAGCGGCGCAACGAGTTAGCTGGTCCACACCAGCCTTGGAGACACAGTAAGCCAATACGCCGGGAAACGCTCGCAATCCTGTCACACTCGAGACGTTGACTATATTGCCACGCCTTTCAATTATGGTTGGCAGAGCCTTTTGCATGAGTATGAACGGCGCCCGGAGGTTAATGCCGAGCATGGAGTCCCAAGCCTCAACTGATGTATTTTCTATTGTGCCGTTTGAAATATGACCGGCTGCATTAACCAGAATGTCGATTCCGCCAAAGTGTTCTGACGTCCTTGAAACGGCCATCTCGGCTTCTTCGTCGAGCGACAGCTCTGCCTTAATCGCGAGAAATTGAGTGCCGGTACTATTGAGATCATTCTGTAATTGTAAAAGCTCCGCTTCGTCTCTGCCCACGGCCGCAATGCTCGCGCCATCCTGGGCAAATCTCATGGCCGTTGCTCTGCCTATTCCTGAGGTCGCGCCGGTGACGAGCACAGATTTCCCCGCAAATTCTTTGTTCATGTTATTTTCCTTCTTAGCGGTCGTTTTCAGACGGTGGCGGGCTATCATATATTGACAGTAGAATAGTAAAAAGTTGACTATTATAGGTTATACAGTTTTGAGGCGCAGGTCGCCTCCTGAGGTTTCCCATCGGCCAGGACATTGTACGCATTGAAATGGCCGCTTTAAGTTATCTCCTGAGAGAACACACTTGGGCAACAACTCCGCGGATGACTTTTTTCCCAGACCAGCGCGATCACACGTGCATAGTGATGCGGCACGTAGGCGCCCTTCCCGAGCGCGCATGCCTTCGAGCGTCGGGTATCTTTTGGGTGCGTTTGTGGCGGCGATAGCGTTGTTTTTCGCGCTGTGGTGGATGCTGGTCAGCGGTGGAGACGAAGCGCCCTGGATTCCCGCCGGGCTTGCCGCCAGCGTAGTACTTTTGGTGGCGTTGTCTGCGCGCGAAGTCGTGATGCGGCGGGCATGGACTCGCTACCTTCTGGACCAGCGTGGCGAATCGTCAGCTCGAGTGAGTGGCGAGCACAAGCGTCCGGCGGGGAAGTCACATTCCACCTCCTCACTTTCAGCAGCCTGGCGAACTATTCAGAAACATTCAGAAGAAGCCGGCTCCGGTTCTAATCCTGAGTCACACTTCGAGGTCTTTCATCTTTGTCAGAACTACCTGGCGACAACAGATGAAGCGTTGAGATTGAGCAGTCTGACCTCGGAAAGGCGCAATGTAATTCGGGCGGGCCAGGAACGTGTACGCGCGCTTCAAAAGCACCATCTACTGACATGGGCCAGAGATTCCTCGCGCGCTATGACCTACGAAGCGCAACAGCGCGCGCGCACTTCCGAAAGAATCGAAGCAGCAAATCGCGCGCTACATTGCCTGGAATCTGCTTTACAGTTCTATCCTCACGAAACGGAATTGCATGAATCAAGCGTTGCGATTCGCGAGTTTATTGCGTCCGTCAAGGTGGCCCACTGGGTCGAGCTGGCTGAGCGTTCCGCCTTCAAAGGCCATTACCGACGCGCCATCGATCGTTACAAGGATGCGCTTTTTTATCTCAGCCGCGAGCCGGTGAAGGAAGAAGTAAGAGTGGCGAGTACGGAGCGAATTGGTCGCGAGATTGAATTGTTGCAGACTCGCGTTCGGACGCAGAAGAACGAAAGAACCGAGCCTTCAACCCAGGAAGGAACAAATGATCAGGAGAAGATCCCCCGATGATTTCCCAAAGGTGTCCCAAGTGTCGTAGTTCGCGCATAAGAAAAGGCTACAAACCCACCCCGTTGCTTTTTCGGCTGGTTGGCATCCATTATCTTTTGTGCAATCATTGCAACTTACTTTTCACCGGCTTCGCAGTTCCTGGGACCGTCGGACGATCCAGCCGGAAAACCTCCGCGCGGAGCGGCTCGGAGAGAGAAGAAGGGGCAATCCCCAGGTTCTCACGGCCGAAGGATTACTAAGAAATGGCGGATTTGATTTTTGAGGCGTGAAGGCATCGATCCCACGCGCCCATACATCTTTGAGAGGTCGATTCGCTGAAGTTTCCGGTTTCCGAGGTGTTTTATGAAAAGAAGTTTTTTGCTCGTCGCAGTTCTGTTTAGTTTAGCTCTTCCAGCTTCGGTGCAAACACAGGAGCAGGAGAGCGCTCCTGCGGTTCCCAGCCAGGGAAGCTCCGAACGCGCTTCAGTAGATAGCCAGGGAATTAGAAACTATTTACTCGGCCCCGGCGATGTAATAGACGTAAGAGTGTTTGGACAGCCCGATTTAAGTGCCGTGGTCGAAGTCGACAGTGACGGCAATGTTACCTCGTTGCCTTTTCTGGAGAAGCCGATTCCCGCAAAGTGTCGAACCGAAAAAGCACTGCAAAAAGACATCGCGGAGGCTTACGCAAAATACATCAAGAATCCGCAAGTCAGTGTTCGAATCAGCGAAAGGAAAAGCCGCCAGCCCGCGACTGTGTTTGGTGCCGTGCGACAACCAACGCGAGTTCAAATGCAGCGCAAGATCAGACTCAACGAGCTGGTGGTAGTATCGGGCGGATTCACTGAGCGCGCGTCGGGTACAATTCAGATTCTACACACAGAGCCGGTGATGTGCCCTCAACCTGGTGAAGAGGCTGAAGCGGCTCCGATCGATGGCACTAAAATTCCTTTTCAGATCGTGAAACTTTCCGAGCTGAAAGCCGGCAAATCTGAAGCTAATCCAGTCATTCGTCCTGGCGATTACATCATGGTTACCGAAGCAGAGCCGGTTTATATCACCGGCAGCGTTATTTCGCCGCAGGGGATTTTTCTTCGCGATCAGTTAACGTTGAGTCGCGCGCTGGCAATGGTCGGGGGCGTGCGGAAAGAAGCAAAGTCCAGCGAGGTCCGTATCTACAGGCAAAAGCCGGGTGCACAGAACCAGGAAATAATTAAAGTGGACTACGCCGCCATCAAGAAGAACCAAAAACCGGACTTTTTTCTGGAGGCCTTTGACGTAGTCGAAGTTTCCGAAGCCGGCATGTTCTCCCCAAGCAGAATTGGACAAACTCTGATGGGTGCGGCCACGGGAAGTCTCAATACCATGTTCAATACGGTCGGTACCACGCTGCCTACGAGGGTTGTTTATTAGTCGCCGGATACTCACGAAAACTACGGAGTAGTTGCGACACGTAAGTGGCAAGAATGGCTTGAAGTCTCTGGAGTAAAAAATGACGCGTAAAAGAAATGTAGCTGCTGACCGCCGGCGAAGGAAAATGATCACAATTCTGTGGACGGCTGTTCTTGCTATTGGCACGATAATCCTTATCTACAAGGAGATGACAGCGGTGCTCTATATTCTTGCCACTGTCGGAGTAACAGCGCTCCTCTTAGTAGTCGCGATGGCTGACCTTGCCCACGCTGAGAGACTCACAAACGATCCTCGCGGCAGTGGAGACTCCGCCGCAATCGGCAGTGGCATCACCTCAACTATGGGAAACAATCAGTCCTGATTTCGGGCACCAATTGATTGCAAACTGATTCGCTTATACCAGAAACTACACGCACCTTTCCGCCTGACTTATGTTCCAGTTTTTAATGGCGCAAGGTGGTTGAAAGTTTAATCGGACTGTTGCATAATCCGGCTGCGTTCACCTCCCCGGTGAACGAAGTGGTCGCGTGGGGTGAGGACACGTGGCCTTAGGGTGGGGGCTGTGGGAGGCCCCCGCCCGCTTTTTTGCCCGCCGCTTTTTTGACGACGAAAATGAGTTGCTGATGATTCTGCGAATCTGCTTGACGCAGGATCGAATCAGCGTAGAATTCCGCGAGTAAAAAACCAGACATGGAGAGGGTTAGGATACTGGTTAGCGGCCAGTTGCTTGGCCATCAGATGCCTCTTTTCGATAGAACAAGGCGAAACTTCAAGCTCTGGTTATTTAGGGGCGGTAGACAACCGGCGGGGTCGGATGACGAACATCACGGCCCACACAAACAACATCCCTGGTGGCAGGTGATGTGTTTGACGGGGGTCGATTATTTCTCGACACTTGGGTACCAACCCGGTATCGCATTTCTGGCAGCCGGCGCGCTCTCACCCGTCGCTACGCTTATTCTCGTTCTTCTCACTCTGCTCGGAGCGTTGCCAATTTATAGTCGAGTAGCGGCGGAAAGTCCGCATGGAGAAGGCTCTATCTCGATGCTGGAGCATTTGCTGTCGCGTTGGAAGGGCAAACTCTTCGTACTCGTTTTGCTGGGCTTCGTCGCTACAGATTTTATCATCACTATTACCCTATCAGCGGCAGACGCCACCGCTCACATCATTGAGAATCCATTTACACCCCAACTCCTGAAACATCAGGTTGGCGTAACACTGGTCCTCGTCATTCTTCTGGGAGCCATCTTTTTACGCGGCTTCAAAGAGGCTATTGGTATCGCCGTAATCCTGGTCGTTACGTATCTCCTGCTTAACGTGATTGTGGTGGGCTTTGGCTTGTATGAACTGTTTTCGCATCCTCATTATTTTCCGGAGTGGAAACAAGCCATGCTTTACCACCCGAGGGTACATGGCAATCCCTGGCTCATCGTGGCCGTTTCACTGATCCTTTTCCCAAAACTTGCTTTGGGCCTTTCAGGCTTCGAAACCGGCGTCGCTGTAATGCCTTTAGTGCGCGGTGACACCGATCTGACTGAAGCAGAATGGGAGGACATCCACTCTACCCGCACCGGTCGTCCTGCCGAACCTCGGACGCATAAATTGCTTCAGGGCCGAATTAGGAACACCCGCAAGCTCTTACGCACGGCCGCGCTCATCATGAGCGTGATGCTTATTACGAGCAGCCTGGTGACGACGACCTTGATCCCGGCCGAGAAGTTTCTGGAAGGAGGCGAGGCAAACGGACGCGCGATTGCGTACCTTGCTCACTCCTATTTCGGCAATCTGTTTGGCACCGTATACGATCTGAGCACGATCTCGATTCTGTGGTTTGCGGGGGCGTCGGCGATGGCCGGGCTGCTTAATATTGTTCCACGTTATCTACCGCGGTATGGCATGGCTCCTCAATGGGCCAAAGCTTCGCGGCCGCTGGCCCTGGTCTTCACCCTGATCGCGATCGCGGTAACTTTCATTTTTAATGCCGACGTTGATGCTCAGGGCGGCGCCTACGCGACCGGCGTGCTCGTCCTGATGACCTCGGCGGCGATTGCCGTAACGCTGGCGATTCGCCGGCGCGGTAAAAACTGGATCCCATTCCTGCTCATTGCGATCGTCTTCGCATATACAACTATTCAGAATATTCATGAACGTCCCGAAGGTATTAAGATCGCTTCGTTTTTCATTCTGGCAATAGTTACTGCTTCATTAGTATCGCGGGTCTGGCGTTCAACCGAATTACGAGTGGAACGTGTCGAGCTTGATGATCTCGCGCGCGAGTTTGTGCGCCAGGCGGCACGGGGTACCGTGAGAATCATTGCCAATCGTCTGGACACGGGCGATTCGCTTGAATATGAAATCAAGGAACGGGAAAAGCGAACCGACAACCATATACCGCCAGGGGAACCCATACTCTTTTTCGAAGTGACTCCTGGCGATGCATCGGAATTCTCGGGTGTCTTGCAGGTTCACGGGGAAAAGGTTGACGGTTACAAGATATTGCGGGCTGTATCGCCGGCTGTGCCTAATGCGATTGCGGCCTTCCTGCTTTTCCTGCGCAACGAAACGGGGAAGTTGCCGCACGTCTATTTTGGTTGGAGCGAAGGCAATCCGTTGTCATACCTGATGAAGTACATAGCTTTCGGTGAGGGTGATACGGCCCCGGTCACGCATGAAGTGTTACGACAGGCTGAAAAGGACCCGGAGCGCCGCCCAATCGTGCATGTTGGCGGCTGATGGAGGTTTTGTGTCGGCTGTTGATAACAAGAGGCGACGGGAGTAACATCCTGGCTTTGATAATTCAATGTCTGCCAAAGTCACTCGGTCGACGAGTGACGCGGGGGAACCACTATTTCGCTTTGCGAAACACGGGGCGAATCACAAGGCGCTCGTAACGAGACACTTTGTGTAGAACACTTCCAGTTCGAGCCCGACAGCTAACCTCGCAGGCCCAAAGGAAGGGCAATGCCACGATCGATTTACAGGCGTGGAGCTAATTGCTCCGCGCTTTTTCTTTTTTGCGCACTTTAACTTTCGGACAGGTGTTCCTATCTGTGCCTTAACGCAGACGGTTTGCAACGCATCGCATCACTCAAACCGGCTGAGTCTCCGCGTCATTAGACTAGACGGTTTGCGTTAACGGGAGGTCATTTATGGTCGCATCGCTGAAACGTTTTCTGGTTGGTAGCCCGATGAAGACGGAGCAGGCGATACATGAACGCCTAACCAAAAAAACCGCGCTCGCAGTTTTCTCTTCTGATGCGCTTTCATCAACCGCCTACGCTTCGGAAGAAATCCTGCTTGTCCTGGCTGTCGCTGCTGCCGCCGGACAGACTTATTCATATTATAAAGTTGTCCCCATTTCAATCGTCATCGCCACCGTGCTAGGCATCGTCGCGACGAGCTACAGGCAAACAATCCACGCGTATCCGTCGGGGGGCGGTGCATACATCGTAGCCAAAGAAAATTTGGGCATTAACCCTGGCCTTGTCGCCGCCGCCTCTCTGCTGGTCGATTACATCCTGACAGTATCGGTGTCGATCTCAGCCGGTGTCGCGGCGATCACATCAGCGGCGCAGGGAACCAGTTTATCCTGGCTCGATGATCACAAGGTGGCTCTTTGTGTGGCGATGATTCTTCTAATTGCGATCGCAAACCTGCGCGGCGTGCGGGAATCAGGAGCACTCTTCGCCGGACCCACTTACGCCTTCCTGATTTGTTTCCTGCTCATGATCGCGTATGGACTCATTTACTACTATCTGCATCCTGGCACGGTCGTACCGGTCAATGACGCACATTTGAAATTTGCTGAAGGTTATCATCCAGGCCCTCTCACCTGGTTTCTCCTGCTGGGCGCCTTCTCTAACGGCTGCGTAGCCCTTACTGGAACCGAGGCCATCTCCAACGGCATCCCGGCTTTCAAACCTCCCGAGGCGCGCAACGCGGCGACAACATTAACCGTGATGGCCGTGCTCCTGGCGATCATGTTCATCGGTACAAGCCTGCTGGCCTATCTCTATCAAGTGCATCCGCACGAAAACGAAACTGTCATCTCACAATTTGCTCGCGTAATTTTTAGTGGACCGTTTCGCTGGTTCTACTTTCTGATTCAAGCAACCACAGCTCTAATCCTGGTGCTTGCAGCTAACACTTCGTTTGCCGACTTTCCGCGGTTGGCAAGCCTATTGGCTCGGGACCGTTTTCTGCCGCGACAGTTT
>DASWDX010000121.1:0-3974 GCA_036395055.1 Pyrinomonadaceae bacterium
AATTCATGCTAAGCACCTCATACCTTGAGAATCGGCCGTTGCGGAGCCGCGTTCTATCGTTGCCTGGAGTTTTTTGAGCAGCAAAGCGTGTCCGCGATGGAGCCGCGAATTCACGGTGCCGACCGCACAATCCAGAGCGACCGCGACTTCCGCATAGCTCATGTCCTGAAAGTCACAAAGAACTACGACCTCACGATAACGGGGAGGCAAACTTAAAACGGCTTGTCTTACCAATCGAATCACCTCGTTACGCGTGCAGTTTCCAAAGGGATCGTCTTGAGCAAGATATTGTGCCAATGCAAGTGCATCGTCCGTTTCCTCCGGAAGCGGGACATAAGATCGTTCGCGCTTCAAAGACCTGAATACATAATTGCGAGCCACCCCGTACAAGTAGGCCAGAAGCGGGCCGCGCGCCGGATCAAAGCGGTATGGCTCTCGAATCAGTAACAGAAAAACTTCCTGGGTGACCTCCTCCGCGATATTAGCGGAGCCGCTCATTAGCAGAGCAAACCGGTAAATCTGGCCCTGACGCCTGCGGTACAGCACGGTGAAAGCAGAATTGTCCCCAGATAACATCAACTGCAACAGGTCAGCATCGCTGGAGATTGTCGGAGTCATCGGCTCTCGCGGTTGCACGGACTCGCTTACGTAGCTAATTCGTGTGGCGAGAGCAAAACCTTCCAAAATATTTTTTGCGGTGCGGGCCATTAAAATACTCTTGTGACGTGATCGCTATTCCGGAAAGGAATCGGCCCTGGTCAACTGGCCATTAACCGTGCGCCAGATAGCTAGATGATTCTTGTCTTGCAACTCGGCCGGTAAAACGTCTTGAGGAAAGTTTTGGAAGCACACGGGGCGGACGAAGCGTTTAATGGCATAGGCGCCGACAGAGGTCGCGCGTGCATCAGTGGTTGCGGGATAAGGGCCGCCATGGTGCATCGCAGCGCAGACCTCAACGCCAGTCGGAAAGCCGTTGTAGACTAAACGGCCAACTTTCTTCTGCAGCAGATTGACCAGGTCTCTGAATTCTTCAAGGTCCTCAGCCGTGCCATGAATGGTCGCCGTCAGATGCCCCCGAAGGTTCCGAGCTACTTTCATAATCTCATCTCTGGAAGCACAACTAACAATCACTGTCGTTGGCCCAAAGACTTCCTCACTCAACTCTTCATTCTTTAAGAAAGTCTCCGCGTCAGTTGCGAATAGGGTAGCTTCGCCTTCTGTTTTGTCTTCGTCAGCAGTTTTCAAAGCTTGTCGAGCCCACAACCCGTTCATTTGTTTCAAACGCTGCACGCTTTCACGGTATGTGCGCAGGATGCCCTGATGAAGCATCGTCGCGGGTGGCGACTTCTCTATCAAAGCTCCCACCATTTCAGCGAAGTGATCCATGGCAGCATCTTTTAGTCCGACGACCAGACCGGGACAAGTACAAAACTGTCCGGCACCCAGCGTGACCGACTGCTGCAGGCCCGCGGCCAAAGCGTCCGCCTTTTCACGCAAGGCGCCCGGAAGCATGAAGACAGGATTAATACTCCCCATCTCGGCGTAGACGGGAATTGGGGTTGGTCGCTGCATGGCCGCGTCAAAGATCGCGCGGCCGGCGTTTAGTGATCCGGTGAATCCAACGGCGGCGGCCGCAGGGTGTTGGACGACCTTGATGCTTAACTGATGACTAGCACCCTGCAACAGCGAAAAGATGCCGTCTGGCATTCCCGTCTCTTGAGCGGCGCTCACAATCGCACGCGCGACCATTTCTGAAGTTGCGGGGTGTGCAGGATGCGCTTTTACAATCACGGGATTCCCCGCAGCAAACGCAGAGGCTGTATCCCCACCTGCAACAGAGAAAGCGAGCGGGAAATTGCTCGCGCCAAAGACTACGATCGGACCGAGAGGAATCAGCATTCGCCGCACGTCAGGCTTCGGCAGAGGCTCGCGCTCAAGCTGGGCTCGATCTATCGTTGCTTCAACCCACGAGCCTTCTTTGACTATGTCAGCAAACATTTGCAGCTGGCTTACCGTTCGACTGCGTTCACCGACGAGCCTTTTAACGGGCAATCCTGTTTCGGCGGAAGCCCTTTCAATTAACTCCTCACCCAGAGCCACAATCTTCTCGGCGATGCGCTCGAGGAAGCCGGCGATCTCTTCTGGTGATTTACGACCGTAGGTACCAAACGCGCTCTCGGCGAATGCAAAGGCGCGTTCGACGTCAGCTGGTGTGGCTTCGCAAAACAGAGGGTCAAGCGACTGGCCAACGGCCGGATCAAACGCTCGAAACCCTGATCCGTCGTCACTCACCGTGTCTGTTGGCTGATTTCCGATGATGCTTCTACCGTGCAGTTCCATATGTCTTCACTGAGGAATAACCAGGGAATTCAGGGCCGCGAATAAACGCAGATGTACGCGGAGCAAATTTCAGATCGGCGCCCATCCGCGTTTATCTGCGCTAAAATATAGTTCCTTCAACGCCGAGTGCCTTCTATTTCCGTTGTCACCTTGAAGAGTGTTTTTCCCGCAGTGACGTAAAGTGTTTTCAAATCGGCCCCACCGAAAGCGCAGTTAGTCACCAGGTCTTCAGAGATGGGAATGAACTTTAACATCTTGCCAGAGGGAGCAAACACGTGAATGCCTGGCTTGGTGTCGAGGGTTTCACTTGTCCCTCGCAGCGTATTTAGTCCGGCGGCAACATAAAGGTTCCCTTTCACATCTATGGACATACCATCGCCGCTGCGCCCCGGATAGAAATTGTGAAACACACGCATGTTCTTCACGGTGCCGTCGGCTTCCAGATCGTATGCGCGGATCATTCGCGCGCCCTTCTTGGCGGTGTTAGCTTCGACCAGATAAAACGTCCTATCGTCGGGAGAAATAATGAGACCGTTGGGCACCTCTATCGCCGGCGGGGCCAGGATACGGGTGACCCGACCGTCAACATCAATGCGATAGACTCCGCCCTGGCCGGTGTTAGTGGCCGGCTTATCGCTAAAATAGATACGGCCATGGCCATCGAAGGTGACGTCGTTCGGCCCAACGAATCGCTTTCCCTCGAAATTGTCGGTAAGGATTTCAATCCGCCCAGTGTCCACGTAAGTGCGAGTAATTCGCGGCGGCGTTGCGGCTGACGGATCGCCCGATTCACATGCGATAAGACTTCCGTGCGCGTCAAAAACCAGACCGTTCGCATAGTTTGCTGGATGTCGAAATGACGAGAGTTTCCCGTTTATTGCTAGTCTCATGATCCGGTTGTTCGCCTGATCGGTGAAGAAGATGTCGCCGGAAGCCGGGTCAGCAGTCGGCCCTTCAGTGAAGGCGATGGACGTGGCGACTTCAACCTGCTGGCCGACAACTGTGGCGAGGCTCGCGCATAAGAACAGCAAGCTCAGCACTATCAATCTGTACACGCGACTCTCCTAAAAATATGCTTCTTCAAAAGTTTTATGGCGATCCATGTTACGCGCCACGGGCGATCGAATATATTTTCAGAATTCAGAAAGACAGACCTATTAACATTGCGCAGTGCTTTTACACAAGATCTCATTTCAGAGTCCTTGTTTCCTTTCACGCGCACTACATCAGCGTCTGCCTTCTAAATTGCTCTTCCCGGAGCGCTTGCCGCTACTGAAGCGTAAATGCTATAAGCCGTGCCGTCCTGCCAAAACCGAACGCAGCTCTAAAAACGATGCGCACACTTTTCATTGTCCCTTTGGTGGTCCTTTTCAGCGCGCTCGACATTGGCTTACTGAATCACCAAACAGGCACCGCAAAAAAAGAGATCTATCACGCGGGCTGGATCGACCTTAACAAGAACGGGCGCATGGACGTCTATGAAAATTCGAAAGCCGACATCAACAAACGCGTTGACGACTTGCTATCGCAGATGACTTTGGAAGAGAAAACCTGCCAGACGGCTACGCTATACGGCTACGCTCGAGTCTTGAAAGACGAGTTGCCCACGCCGGAATGGAAACGTCGAGTTTGGA
>DASWDX010000122.1:0-5868 GCA_036395055.1 Pyrinomonadaceae bacterium
GATGTCCTGAGCTAGCAAGACGGCGCGGTCGGGTCGCTTGAGTTCAGCGGGAACCTTGGCAACTGACAAGCAGCCCTCCTCGCCGCTTTGTTCGCCCGCAACAGAAAGGATTTCGGGATTGGCGGCCACCAACTTGATCCCATCGCAGTCCATCACGAACAAACGAAGCGACACGCCGATTTGCTGCGCGGCTAGTCCCACCCCTCCCGCGTCATACATCGTATCGAACATGTCCTGGACCAGAGATTCCAGGTCGCCGTCAAAACTTTCCACCGGATTACCCGGTTTGAGAAGCACAGCAGCGGGATAGTCAACTATCGGTCTTATTGCCATAAGCGGTGGGATTCACGAATACCTTTGGCGTGTTTTACGATTTTCTTGTGCCAATGGCAGGAATATCCGAGCTGTGTATACCCAAGAGTTCTGAGCTTATTTCGAACCGTTTCAATTCTAACTCTTCCTTCTTTATCCGTGATGACCAAGCACTGAATAATGCGACGATGTTTTGATATGGCCCGGAGGTAATATTGGGGTCATGTTTTCGAAGCGATATCAAGCAAGGAGCAAGATAAGTTACCCAGAGACAAAACACTGAGCCAACCGCTGGATATGCGATCTGCTCGTCTGCTGCGCCTTTCGCAAAGTACATTGCAAACGATTCAAGAAGATTAAGAATAGCGATACACGTCGATGGAACGCTTCATCAAGACGAGCTGATACAAGGCCGCACAGCCCACCGCAGCAAGCACAATGGTCGCTACAAAGTACGCTAACTCCAGAACAGATCTGACGTTTTGATAGGAGTCTGGGTTCATTTCAATTCACTAAGGAATGAACTTACGATACGTGTCTACGAATCCATTCGCCGAGTGCGATGAAGCCACCGGACCTTTCGTCACGAAAGCAAGGACGTAAGGAGAGGCGAGCTAGAGTTTGCCTGGGCACTACGACCCTGGGCAGAAAACGATCACTTAATCCGGTAACGTTTCATTACCTCGGCGTGAGCAGTTCGCGGTTTCCCTTGATCGGTGGCCCGCGCCTCCAAAACTTCAAGATAGTCGATCAAGTTCTCGACTTCGTCACGAATCGCCACTAACTGCTCGCGCTTCTCTCGGATTTCGTTGCTTAGGTATTTCCTGCTCATGCTTCACTTCAAGCGTGCGCCAGTTCCCCTTCCCGTTCACGCAGAAACTCAAACGGCTCGACGATCTTGCCGGCGATCGCGGAAGCGGCAACAACGTAAGGCGAGGCAAGGTAGAGTTTGCCGGGGCCGCTACGGCCGGGGAAGTTTCTATTCTGTGCACTGACGGTGACAGTCTCCACGGTCGCTGAAGCGCCCGGCCCGGCGTTGATACAAGCGCCACAGGAAGGATCAATCAACTCCGCACCGGCTTGCTCAAAGATCTCTATGTAACCCCGCTCGCGTGCATACTGCTTGATCTTCTGTGAGCCAAACTGAAGATAGAGGTGAACGCCTTGTGCCACGCGCTTTCCTTGTGCGAGCGCGTTCTGCAAAACCTCGGCATACATATCCATGTCGGCCATCTTGCCACCGGTACACGAGCCGCCGTACGCCGCGTCGATACGAACTTCTTCCGGAAGTTGATCGATAGGTATGCCGTTGCGCGGATCGCCGGGCGTGGCAACCATCGGCCGAATTTCATCGAGATCGATCTCAAACACGTCTGCATACTCCGCATCAGGATCGCTGTAAGTAAATCCCTTGCGCACTTCCTCCGGATCAAGCCCGCGCATCTTCACGATGTAATCGAGAGTTGCCTGATCAGGTTCGATGATTCCAGTTGTACCGCCGGCTTCGACTGACATGTTGGTTAGCGTGGCTCTTTCATCCAGCGGCCAGTTTTTGAGATCGTCGCCGGCAAACTCGAGCACTTTGCCGATGCCTTTGCTTGTCTTCATATAATCGCTCGCGAGAATGACCAGCATCACATCTTTCGCCGCGACATCCGGACGCTTGCGTCCCTTCAAAACATAACTGATCGTTTCGGGGACCTTAATGCGAATGTCTTTTGCAAACCATGCATTCGCCATGTCAGTTGAACCGACGCCAAACGCAAAACAGCCGAGCACGCCCGCCATGCAGGTATGGGAGTCGGTGCCGATAACGATTTGACCGGGCAACGCGAGATCTTCGACGACAGCGTTGTGGCAAATTGCTTCCGAGCCGCCTTCAGGATTCTCACCGTATAGCCGGATTCCCTGCTTGGTGGTGAAGTCTTCCTGCGTTGTCGCGAGCCCCTCCGCTCTTTCCAGCAGTCCCATCTCGCGGTGTTTCGGCGACATCACCTTATTTAGAAACGTCAGGTGATCGCGAAAAGCGAAGACTGACTCGGGCTCCGTCACACGCGCCTCTGGCCCAAGCGATTGTTTCAAGAGCGACTCCGCCATGGGCGTCACATATTCATGCGAGAAGCGCACGTCGGCGACAGCGAAGAGCGCGTCGCCAGGTTTCACCGCCGTCACGCCAATTTCACCGGCGCGCACAAAGGCATGACGCGCAATAATCTTCTCGGTGATCGTCATCGGGCGTTGCGGCTGTTCTGCGGCTGTTTCCAGCGGTGGCGGTGTTACCTCGCCGGCCACTCGCGCTTTGTTGTAGTTGAAGAGTCCACCATATTCGACGATGTCTTTGGAGATTGGATCGAGGCCCCGCGTGAACTCTTCGAGCGGAATCTCTTCACCGCGACGAATGCGTTCAATCAAGCCGAAGTCGGTTGAGGTCAGCAGCCCGATGTTCTGTGAGTTTTGGCCGTAAATCTTTTCGATACTTTTGGCGATGACCAACTGAATGCCAGCCCACTTCTCGGCGTAAGGCGCCGTCTCGCGAGATGAACCGCATCCCTTGGAAAGTCCTGAGACAACCACCGCAAAGCCGCCAGACTTCACTTCGTCCTTCTTCACCGCGCCGTCGCGCATGCCGACATAGACATACCGGCCCAACGTCTCGTCGTAATAAAAGCAAACCCAGCCCGGCGTGATCTCGTCGGTTGAGATGTTGCTCATCAGCGGCAGGTTGTCATCAAGTAAACGCGTAGCCAGTTCGGCTTCGAGGCGCTCGCGCTCGTCCCCCTGTGCCTCTAGTTGCGCGCGAATAAGGGAAGTATCTTCGGTTAGAAAAAGAATGCGGCCCGTGAATTTCACGCGCTCGGGTAATTGCGAAGCCTTCTCGGAACTCATCAATAGTCCTCACGATTGCATTTGTTCGAAGTCTCATTATAACCTCACGTCTGCCAAAGCCTCGAATCGCCATCATTCATCGCTTCTCCAGGGAGGAGGACACATGCCAATTAGAAAGAATCCAAATCTTACAGGTCGCAGAGGTGTAATCGGAATGGGCGCTCCGCTGCCGTCCCCGCCTCCGGCAATGCCTTCCAGTTTTCCAAACGCGCGGTCCAGCGGATTGTTTTCAGCGCCTAAGAACGCCAGGTTCATCGATTGGAGAGTGATGAATGGCGGTATCATCGGCCACTGGATTCGCGTCAGGGTGTACAAGTGCCCGGTCGGAGCGCCAAAGATTGCGATCGCGGGACCAACCACAGTTTTTCTTGATGCGACGGTTGCGGCACACGAAACAGTCTCACTGACGAGCGGCAAGCCTGATCGCAAGAGCGTCTATTATGAAGTTGTGGTTGAGGACGAAGACATGCGCATGCACCCGAGTGTGCAACTCTTCCAGAAGTATCCCACGGATGTCATTCCCGGGACGTTAATCACGCCGGGAGACTTTGGACAGACGGTAACGTGAAGATCGCTCTCCAGGTAGTGGATACATGGCCAAATTGTAGGCGCCCGGTCATCTGCTCGATATCATCGCGCCGTAAATCGTTATAACCTCACGATTCCGAAACGCTCGAATCGCCGCAGAACGCTTATCAGAGCTATGGCGCCATGTAGATCAATTCGCGCTGTCGCCGGCTTGCTCCAAACAGTGCTCCGCCTACAGCTCCCGCTCCGGCTCCGAATATCAATCCGACCGGAAGCCAGATCTCGCTGTCGTCTCTGCCCGAGGAAAACTTCGCGGCGCCAATGCCGCCGCCAACCGCGCCGCCGATTCCCGCCCCAATCAAGGCCCACTTGCCCTTCGCAGCTTTCCCCTTCGAGTGATGGATTTGCAGAATACTATCGCGTGGAATATTAATGACTTTGCTGTTGCGAGACAGGGTTAGGTTAGTCTCGGAGGCTTCGATCATTCGTCCCTCGATCGTCTTGCCGTCTTTCTGTTTCACGATCAAGCGCTCATCTGTGCCTACACTCTGAACCGCCGACCAATCGCGCACAGTTCCCTGTGCTTGAACTAAAGCGAACGGCGACTGTGCCATAAACAGCATGCCCGCCAGGAGTAGACTGAAAAGTTTTGGCTTCATTACTCGCTCCTCAACTCAGATTTCGTATCGAACTACGAAATAGCTGGGCAAGCAGCGTTCCCGTAGCTGGAGCGAGAAATCGCCGGTTGGAACAGTAGGAAGACTCCCGGAGCCTTTTGCGAGTGCCGGAAATTCGTGACGGATGATGGAAATGAATCTCGAAGTTAGAGCAGACCGGAAGTGGAAGTACAGACCGCCTACTCTTTGTCATACTGCATCGCGCCAACAACAGTACCTTCCGTGTCTTCGAAAAAGATCAACGTGCCGACGGTGGGAATATAGAACTTGGGCATGACGATCTTCCCACCGTTGGCCTCTATCGAGGCAATCGTGTCGTCGATGGAATCGACGCCCAGGCTGCATTCAAACCCGTACATTGGTTTTCCCGGTACGACCTCGCGTCGGCCCTGTAGCGCGCCCTGGACGCCCGGATCGTCATCAGTCCCGGTTTGGATCAGATAAAACCCTGGCGGTCCCCATGGTTTGAACTTCCAGCCAAAAGTTTTCTCGTAGAAAGTGCGCGCTCGCTGAATGTTATCCGCATGGATGGCAAAGTGCTTCAGATTGTTCGGCATGATCTGTTTCTCCTTCAACTTTGATAACGCAAGCGGCCAGTTTTAGCTTGCGTCGCAAATTATCTAACCCCAGTCGGGTTGCCCGGCTGGGAACCCTCACAGTTTGCTTACTTTGGGCGATGATGGTAGCGGAAGTTTGCTTGCCGGTCTTGCGCTATAATGCCAACCCATGCCGAAAATGCGACAGAAATTGTTGACCGGCTCCGATCTCGAAGATTTGTTGGATATCAGAAGTTATGCTGTCGAGCTTTCAACGGCCCACAAGATTTACAAGCACTCACACGATTGGCATCAGCTGATTTACGCATCCCGTGGCGTGATGACCGTGAACACGTCGTCCGGTTCGTGGGTCGTGCCATCACGGCGCGTGGTCTGGGTCCCCGCCGGAATCGAGCATGAAGTTGAAATGTCGGCATCGGTATCCGTCCGCACGCTCTATCTCCGGCCGGGCCTGTCCGAAGTGCTTCCGAAGAATTGCTGTGTCGTAAACGTTTCACGTTTGCTTCGCGAATTAATACTTCGCACCGTCGAGATTGGAATGCTGAATAGAGACGTGACGTCTCACAAGCATCTGATCGATGTAATTCTGGATCAATTTCTGGCGCTGCCCACGGTTCCTTTGAATCTTCCCATGCCCGCCGATAAGTGCGCGGTTGACTTCGGCGAAGCTTGGAGCCGGTCGCTACTGAGCTTGTGTGAAAACTCGGCGGTCTTACGTTCTCTTTGCCGCGATTGTGCGTTGCACAAAAAGTAATTCAACAGTCCGCGAAGCGGAGCGTGAGCCGTAATGAGTAGAGAGCTCAGTCATGCAATACAAACGGTGCGGCTTCGGTCTGTGAAGCCTAATCCTACCCGGGCGAGTCCGTACTCGTCGGGAAATCGTTGCCTAAACCGCTGGTCTCCCAGCG
>DASWDX010000123.1:0-5063 GCA_036395055.1 Pyrinomonadaceae bacterium
GATTGATCCTTCCAACGCGAACAATGCGACCGTCCCTGATTCCCACGTCAGCGCGGAACCACGGATTGCCACTACCGTCTACGATGCGAGCATTTGTAATAACGACGTCGAAAGCCGACGCCGGAAGTTCGCGTCCTCTGACTTCAGGCGGACTACTTAACCGGTCCGCTGTCAGCACCGTCGCCAACAAACCGAATAAGCAAATGCGCAGAAAGCGATGCATTCCTAAACTCAACACACGAATCCCTAAAAGCTTTTAGTCGATGTATTATTCACTTATAAGTTAATGACCTACCGAAGCGGTTGAAACTAAGCGGCGGCATTATAGGGATCGCTTCAGAATAATGGCAACTAAAGATTCTTATCGTTTAGATAAGGTTTGTTAATTGCAAAATTCCCGCTGAAGCAGCGTTCGGAACGGAATGATCAGCTGTATCCTGCGCGGCGGCTGTGCAGCGTTTATCGACGAGAAACAATCGCGAAAAACAACTTGACGCAAACCCTTGTGGATATATACTTCACGCATTCAAAGTCGCAGCGGCATTGTTGGGATTCAATCCCACTCATCGTTTTCACGAATGATAATAACCGGCGTTCACGTCGAAGGTGACATATCTTCGCCTATCTTGACGTTCCTGGAGGAGCCATGTTGAAACCAATTCGATCGATTCCAGCCTTTTTGATTCTGCTAACAATTGCTGCTGCAGTAGCTACAGCCCAAACCGGAACATCGCGCATTACCGGCACCGTGCTTGATTCCAGGGGCTCGATTGTGCCAGACGCCACTGTAGCAGTCGTGAATGAAGCAACTGGAGTAAGTCAGACTCAGGCGACAAATGATGCCGGGGTCTACGCATTTCCTTCGCTTCCGGCTGGTGACTATACCGTTACGGTCGAAAAAAGCGGCTTTAAGAAATTTCAGAAAACAAATAATGCCCTTCAGGTAAACACTCCGCTTACCCTGGATGCCGTTATGGAGGTGGGCCAGGTTTCGGAGACCGTGACTGTTCAAGGTGGTGCTGAGCAGCTCCAAACTAATAACGCGACCATCGGCAACGTCGTGGAGCAGAAGGCCATCGAGCAACTTCCTCTGAATGGACGCAATCCGCTGAATCTGATTGCCTACGAACCCGGCGTAACGCAACGTTCGCAGGGCGGAGCAGGATCCGGCGTCCACATCAACGGCTCGCGCGATCGCGCCTTCAACCTCACTATCGATGGCATCGACGCCAACGAATCCTCGGCTCCTAATCCAACGTCGAACATTTACCGTCTCAATCCTGACAACGTGCAGGAGTATAAAGTAACCACCAACAACGCGACTGCCGAAGAAGGTCGTAATAGCGGAGCTTCCGTGTCAATTGCAACTCGGAGCGGCACCAATGAATTTCATGGCACGGCCTTCTACTTCATTCGCAACGACGCGCTCAACTCGAATGAATTTTTCGCCAACGCGCAGGGTCAGGACAAACCGAAGATCAGGTTGAACCAGCCAGGCTTTGAGATTAGCGGCCCGATTAAGAAAAACAAGACCTTCTTCTTTGGTAGCTTTCAATACACGAAAGTAGATTTCACCACGCCGATCGACCAAACCTTCGGCACGCCTGTCGTTTATACGCCAACGGCTCTCACAGGCAACTATCGCTTCTTCCGCGCCGACCCAACATGCAACTCGACTACCGGCGCCGGCAACTGCTTCAAGATCGGCACCACAATTATCACTCGCAACAACGTCCTCCTGGTCAATCCGACTACCGGCGCACTGCGCACCGACCTGGGTGTGCGGGAGTGCGCGGCAAACAGCACGACGGACGTCAACTGCGTTGTCACCCATAACGCCTTTTTGGCGTTGAACAACACCAAGGGGTTTGGTCTCGATACAACCATAGCTGCGCTCTTCAATACCTATCCGCAGCCTAACCGCTTCGATTGCGGCGATGGCCTCAACACGGCCTGCTTCATTTGGAACTCTCCTACATCACACAAAGGTCCAGCTTATAACTTCCGCATAGATCACACGCTTAACCAGAATCAGAGTGTATTCGGCCGCTATCTCCAGGCCACTTACAACACGCTTGGTGGCGACCCGCTAAACGCGCGACCAGTAGTCTTTCCGGGGTTTGCGCCGCTTGGTGAGGTGTTCCGGGATACGAAGAATCTGGCCATCGGACACCGCTGGACAATCTCGCCGCGGCTCGTCAACGAATTCACGATGGGCTTTGGACGTTTCGTGTTTCTGTTCAGCCAGGGCGAGGCCAACCCAAAGTTTCCCGCAGTAGAGGCCTACGATTTCACAAACGTCAGCGAACCTTTTAACAATACTCCGCGGACTTTCCGCGCCGTAACAGTTCCGCAGTTCCTCGACAACTTACACATCATCAAGGATGTCCATCAGATCGGTGTCGGGTTCAACTTCCGCTTTTATCGCCATGTCGACCAGCGCGGACAGCCCGGCGGACAGAACGTCACCCCGTCGGTAATCTTCAACCAGAGCGACCGCTCGCCAACCTCGGCTGCGCTCGGCTTCCGCGTACCGGCGCTGGGAACCAGCACCGTGCGTGGGATCAATAGCACTGACCGCACAAGACTCAATAACATGATTCTCGAGTTGGCGGGCTTGCCGTCGAGTCTTTCCCAGAATTTTCTTGGCAACCTGAATGAGGACGCCTTTCTGCCCTTCCAGTCAAATGGCGCAGTTTCGCTTCAGGCAATTAAGACGGTGCTCAACCAGTTCAACTTCTACGCGCAGGACGAATGGAAAGTGCGCCCGAACCTGACGGTCAGTTATGGCGCGCGGTGGGAGATCAATCCAGCGCCGAACACGCCCGGTTACACCTTCGTTCCCTCGACACCGATCGCCGGCACTCCAGGACCAGCCACGCCAATCGTTGGACAGCCCGGTCCGGTCACTTTCGTCAAGTCTGACAAGTGGTATCGGCGTAATAACCTCGGAGCAATCGGACCGCGCCTTGGACTTGCCTGGACTCCCGATTGGAAAAGCGGATTCTTCAGGACTCTTTTCGGCGAAAATGGTAGAAGCGTGATTAGACTTGGTTACGGCCTGGCCTTCGACCCGGTGAATTCCTTTATGGTTACCTCGGTCGCGGGAAGCGTTCCAGGCTTAAGGACAAACTGCACCTCAGTTGTTGGAGGCACGACCACGCCGGGTTGTACGGTAGTCCCTGACAAGACAATTGCGGCTGGATTTCCACAGGAGATACCGCCACCCACGCGAAAGCCTTCTGAGTTTCTGACGCCGACTCTTCAGCTAAATAACGTGGCGCCGCAACTGGTCACTTTCGATCCAGAAATGCAACTTCCAACGGTGCACCAATGGAGCGCGAGCTTCCAGCGCGAATTGCCCGGCGGCTTCGTCATGCAGGCGGCTTATATCGGACGGCGCGGCTTGCACCTCTTCCGCGGCTACGATGTGAACCAGATCAATGCTGGCCCAATCCTTGACTCCTTCATCACGATGCAGCAGAACGTGGCGAAGGGATGCACCGCTGCGGGCACTGGCTGCCCGGCAGGGACGACGGGCAGCACGCCTCGGATCGTTTCGCAGGGAATCGTTGACGCAGCGTTCGTAAACTCCAGCACTGTAGCCGACCAACTGGCAACAAATGCTGCGGGCTCTTTCGCCGCACGCATCGAGAATACGACACTCGCAGCCAAACTCAGGCCCAACCAGCAGTTTGGCAGGATCACTTATGTCGACACTGGTGGCAACTCTTACTACCATGCCGCGCAGTTTACTTTGCGCCGGCGCTTCGCCAGCGGCCTTGGGCTGAATCTGGCTTACACCTTCAGCAAGTCGATCGACGATATGTCAATCGATCCCATCGGCACGTCTTCGGGCGGCGCCCTGTCGACCACGACCTCGCGCGCGCCTGCCGATGTTACCAACTTCCGCAACGAGCGCGCAGTGTCCGACTTTGACCGGCGTCACGTGCTGACAGCAACCTCCGTGTGGGAGCTGCCTGTGGGCCGAGGCAAACACTTCCTACGCAACGCGGGTGGTATAACTAACCACGTCTTAGGAGGGTGGACCATCAACTCGATCGTCACGTTCATGACGGGTGAGCCGTTCCAGGTCAACAGTGGTGTGTTTACCAACAACGCGTCGCACGTCTCTCGCGCAGACGTGCTTGATCCGAGCGTGCGTTCGCAGCTGCAGGAAATTCCAGGCGTCATTGGCCCAGTAGTTTTCGAGAACAACAGCGCCTTCGCTATTCCTGCCCCGGGATCGAATGGCTCAGGACGCAACATTTTCACCTCGCCGAGTTACAAGAACCTGGACCTGGGAATCGTGAAGCTCTTCAGCATTTCGGAACGATTCAAGCTGCAGTTCCGCACCGAGATGTTCAATGCACTGAACCACGCGAACTTTGACAACCCCCGCAGCGCTTCGGTGGGCTCGCCGACCTTTACTTCTTCGCAATTCGGGCGCACCTGCTGCGCCACGGTGTCGCCGAACACCTCCACCAACGTCATACAGACTGGCGAGTCTGCCCGCGTTATTCAATTCGGGCTAAAGCTAACCTGGTAGGTTCTTGAAAGGCTTGAAACTTCCAAAACGAGGCGTCCACATGGACGCCTCTTTTTTTTAGCGGGTTATTGAATCTCAGATCGAACGGGGATTTAATCGCGTTGTAAACATGCTGCACTATTCATTCATATAGCAGGACCTTTCGCCGCTTCTTCTGAAACGAATCCAGTTGCTCAGACCATGAACGCTCAATGTCACTCGGCGACTGGCCGCTTTTCAATCTTTCCAGAGTATCCGCATTCACCAGCAAGCGGAGGTAGTTATCAACCTTCCATTGAGCCGGATAGAGTTGGCGCAAGGCAACAGCGATCTCCAGGCCATTGAAGACCGGGCGAAACCTGCCGCGATCGGTGACCATGATGTTGATGCCGCCGCACTCCTCGTCTTTGAAGACAGAACTCCGTGGTGTAAAGCGCAGCGGGACGAAACGAACGCCGGCGATTCTCTGGTTGTTCAGGTAGGCGGCGAGTTGCTGTCCATCAATCCATGGCGCGCCCACCACTTCAAAAGGGGT
>DASWDX010000124.1:0-6751 GCA_036395055.1 Pyrinomonadaceae bacterium
CAGCCTTCCAGGCTGAACCAAAAGCAAGAGAGCCAGTTATCTTAACGACCGAGCGATAATCTCTGCCCTGACGATAGCCTGGCTCTCAGACGTCTCAAGGAAAGTCGATAATCTGACGACCGGGTAAACACTGCGCGAAGATGAAAGCTCCCCTTTGCGCACGGCCACCTCTCCATCAGAAATTGAACTTCAACGCGAATTGCATCAAGCGCGGATCTCCTGAGAGGGTTGTGATTTTGCCCGCAGCACTGCTGTTAATGTTCCGTTCGGGAAGTCCAAACTGAGGTGTATTGAACATATTGAACATCTCCCAACGAAGTTCCAAGGCACGGCCCTCGCCGAAGTACTCGAACGTCCGGGCCAACGCGAAGTCAAAGTTAGTGAGGCCGGGACCACGCAGAGTATTGCGCCCACAGGTGCCAAGCCGAGGTTGCACGGTATTCGTGGTGGGATTTAGCGCCGTAGGGGTGGCATAGGCAGTAAGGTCAAACCAGCGGTCTATGGTGCGCTCACTCTTAGACAAAGTGCCGTCTCGGAGGCAATCGGCGAAGGCACTATTAAAGGTTGAACCGCCTCGAGGGCCGCCGAGAGTTGTGCTGTTGTTACCGGCAGTGACGGTGAAGGGTCGGCCGGTACGTAAGCCACCCGTGCCGCTGATGCGCCACCCACCTAAGATGTGTGACAGCGCACCTTCACTGAAATGACTGCGGCCGCGGCCGAAAGGTAGTTCATAGATGTAGCTGCCAACGATGTGATGCCGGATGTCGAAGTCGCTCGGGCCACGTCGCTCGCGCAGGTTGTATCCATTCTGTGTAAAACTACCCGTGCCGCCCGCGGCGAGGTGTTCCTGCGACTCATCAATAGATTTCGCGTAGGTGTAAGCGGCACGGAAGGACAATCCCTGACTGAACCGCTTCTCGAGCGTCAACTCTCCTCCATGATAATTGGAGTTGCCCCCATTATCGCGATATTCGATGGGGCCAAGACTTGGATAAGGAATAACAGGTTGCAAGGTGCCGTTGATGACAGCATTCATAATGGTGCCATTGGCATTGAAGGGGGGCTGGTTCAAATTTTTGAGCGTGGACAGATGTGTGCCTTTAGTGCCAACGTAGTCGAGAGTCGCCACCATATTACCGGGGAGCATCCGCTGAATCCCAATGTTCCACTGATCTATGCTGGGATTAACCGATTCCGGATTGACTGCGCGAAGGCGAACCGTGATGGGATTGACGAGGTTGGGATCAAGAGAGAGGTTGAAGCCGGTCTGGAGTCTTATGTTGTTGGCCGTCGAATTATTGTTGGCAGCAGTCGCTACGTTGTTGACCAGATAGGGAAGGTTCAATGCCAGCTGATCCTCACTGCCCGCACGCTCAAACAACATATAGAAACGGCCATAGCCTGCTCGCACGACGGTTTGGGGCGTGAGCTGATAAACCAATCCTACCCGCGGCGCAATATTATTCTTATCAGGCGTGACTAGACCTCTGCCAAATCTAGAATTAGCGGGCGTGAATTTCTGCCCAGTCGACGGATCCAGGTTCGTCAAGCGATCTGCGCCTTCATAGGGCCAGGTCGCGTAGTCATAGCGGACGCCGAGATTAAGGGTAAGGTTCGGCGTGACTTTCCAATCATCCTGGAAGAAGGCGGAGTACATTTTCAGGCGCGCGTCCACCACTGCCGGATTAGTAAGTTGTGCGCTTGAAGGGTACCCGAGCAGGAAGTCTGCCAGACCAATGCCGGTACGATTCCCGTCAAAGTTGAAGCTACCTCTTAAGCCCGGGACGTCCAGGTAGATATTCCGCATCGGTCCTCGCACGTCAAGCCCAACCTTGGTTTGATGCGCGCCGGAGGACAGGCTGAGAGTGTCTGTCCACTGAAATTGGTTGGTCTTTTGGGACTTGGGCAGAAAGTCTGGCGAGCCCAGCCGATCAAAGCCGGATTGACCTCCGAGAACTAGAGTTCCTCCACGCGCCGAGATGTTAATACCTGGAATTCCACCACTATAAAGTGGAGAATCCTGCACCCCTTTGAATCCCAACTCCGCGAGTGTGTTCAGACCAAAAGGATCTTGCGTTGCGATTGAGTTGTTGCGTCCCCAACCGAAACGAAACTCATTGACCATGCGCGCGTTAAGCGTCCAGGTCCAGCCGATAGCAGCAGACTGGCCTTTCATGAACAAGCGACCGTTGGCTGAGGAGCCGGTACCATCCACGATTCCGCCAAAGATTCCGGGAACATAGCGAAATCGATTTGAATAGGTGTAGCGGATGAAGATGCTATTAGTTGAATTTGCCTGGTAATCTACTCGCGTGGTGTAGCTGTCGGTATCATCAACAATGCCGGGGGCACGGAGGAAGTTGCTGAGGTTGAGCGGGCCTGAGCCTGGAACAATATTGGGCGCTGGCAGAAGGCCGAGAATCTTTTGAGCCAACGGGTCCAGACACCTGGTAGGAATCTGATTATTCGGAAATGGTTGGTTCACGCCAAGACAATCTCCTACTCGATCAACAATGGGCGCGTAGCAGAATGCTACTCCACCAGGACAAGTAGTCAGAGCTTTAACGCGATTAGCTGCTGCCGCCGCTAGAGAGAAATCACCAATGATCTCATTTGCCAGCGGCACATTACCGAGACGGGTTACTCCTTTGCGAATGCGCGTCCCCTCATAGTTGAAGAAGAAGAAGGCTTTGTTCTTGCCACTGTAAGTTGAGCGGCCACCCTCGCCGAAACGCGGTAAATAGATGGGGCCGCTAAAGTTGCCCCCATACTGGTTCTGCACGTGGGGAGGTTTCGCGGCTCCCGCCCGGTTTTGAAAGAAATTGTTGGCGTCGAAGACGCGGTTGCGAAGGAAGTCATAGACTGTTCCGTGAAAATCATTGCCACCGCCCTTGGTCGTAACGCTAATGAGCGCGCCGGGGCTGCGGCCATTTTCCGCGGAATAGGGATTGGTGCTCACCCTAAACTCCTGGATCGAATCCACCGATGGCCGGGCCACCTGCGTCGTCAGTTCCTGTACGTTCTCCGAGATCGAGTTGTTGTCGACACCATCGAGAACAAAATTATTCTGCAAGGAGCGAACGCCATGTACATTGGCGCCGCCAGTGCGTCCGTTGGCGGTACCGCCGCCCTGTTCGGTGTAACGATCCGCTTGAACTCCCGGAACTCCACCGAGAAGATCATCCCAGTTGCGAGAGCTCAGCGGGAGGTCAGCAATCATCCGATTCTCCAGCACCCCACCCGGTGACGCTTCCTGAGTGCTGAGAGTTGGAGGAGACGTCGCTACAGTAACCGTCTCAGTCACGGCGCCGATTTCCAGGCTTGTATCTATGCGCGCCTTTTGCCCCACTTCCAAATTGATATTCTCGTGAACCGCTTTCTTGAATCCCGTAAGCTCTACGATTACGGTGTACGCCCCAACGGGCAAGCTGGCGAAGGTGTAATACCCTGAGCTGTCGGTTGTGGCTACACTTTCCACGTCCGTGGCCTTGTTCTTCACCTTCACCGACGCGTTGGGAACCACCGCACCCGCCGAGTCGGTGACCAGGCCCGTTAGGCTCGCGTTATTGACCTGTGCCGACACTTGCACAGCCAGACTTATACAAAGAAGCGTCAAGCATGAAATCATTCGTGCGGTTTTCATCTATTCTCTCCTTAACTTGTGGTGAACTTCATGAACAATGAGCATTGACAACGTTCAGATGGAAGGCAATTGGAATTAGGTGTAAATTGCTCAGTCCAGTATCAGGGCCTGCAATTTAGGTCGAATCTCAGAACTGTTGACCTATGAAAAAACCCTCGCTCGACGAGTATGGGTTCCGAGTGTTAACTTCGCGTGACCATTAATACGGCTGGGTGCGCGACATCGTATGTATATTACGAAAACTATCAGCTGACGGTGTCGTCCCGAGGAATCTGCGCTTCGAGCTTTGGATCTTTCAATTGAGATATGGACCACTACCGGCTCGGTGGTTCTCCACTCAAGTCAAGACTTCGAGACTAGTTATGCGAAAAATGCTTGTGCGCGTTTGCGGCTCGACCCGATCATCCTGGAGCCATGATAGGTACTCTAGATTTTCAATCTCATGAACACGTGTGCATCCAAATTTGGCAAATAATACCACAACATCCGCGAAGCGGAAGAAAATTTTGCTGAGCGGAGTTTTTATTTCGCGCCGGAAGCCCGAGCGGCCTTCTTTTCGGGCCCTTCCGTTGGTCCTAGCCGCTCTTACTTCAACTTGAGCGCTGGCGGATAAATTTCCGTAGTTTGACCGTCAATGTTAGGTGACTTCACCGAGCCGGGAAGCTGGAAACCAAGCCTTCCGAAATCAAATTGGTCACTACACGATTGGCGAACACAGCACGCAGTTTAGAAATGAAAACCACTCTACACTTTCTCAGCCTGCCGCTTCTTTTAATTTCCCTTTACACGCCGCCTGACACTTTTGTCACGCAAGTTACGGCGATGCAGAGTAGTTCAAAGCTCCCCAAACCGCTGGTGACTGAGGCTTTCAATGTTGCTGAAGATATGGAGGTCGGTCTGGAGATTGAAGCGCGGTCACCGGGTGCGTCCTGGGCACGCAAAGGTGCCGAGGCAGCGGCGCTGATAATTTCCGTTGACGGTTCGTATAACCAGGATTTGCTCCTTTGGGCCGGTGACGAATCATCACACTATCGCGTGATGCTCGGACGTTTGTTCAGAGGAAAACACACGGTTTCTGTGGCCCTCAATCCGCCGCGCTCGGCTGCCGAAGCGCGGAAGGTCGAAGTGAAATCCCTACATCCGCTTATGCTTGCGCCCGCGCGTGGTAGACGTAGTATGGATGAAGACCAGTTGGCTCTGGCCCACGCGCCGGTCCTTTACGCGCGCGCCAATACGATCGATCGTTTCACCGATATCCCTTTAATGATGTATTACGAGATTCTGCATGAACCCGGGGCTGATGTGACGGTACGCTACACGGTGGTCTTTACGAATGAAGATGGTGGAACGCAGACCGCAGCGTTGATGGCACGCTGGGGTCGTGCGACGGATATTGAGTGGGTCTATGAATTTCGCGTACGCGGCCAAAAGATTATCGAGGAGAGCTACCAGGGCGTCGAACATGAGACAAAGTTTTTCAAGGGCTCTCGCACTGGCGGAAACCACCCACTTCTTGCTGTTGCTTCAGACAACAATAACTTTTCGGACCTGGCCTGCTCTGCCGTCCGTTTCGCTCCTTTGCCGGTTCGCGCGAACCTGGAGCGGGCCACGCGCGAGAGCGTGATGGACACGGACCCGAAAACCTATCGGGTGATGAGTGAAGAACTCTTTCGAGAAAATCGCATCAGTGATACGCGGGTGGATATCAACACCATCGCCGATCCGCGAGAATATCTTTACATCGAAGCGACTTCAGAGCAGGACGGTGCAACGCTCGCTTTTGATGTGAAACTGAAAGGCCAGTCAAAAGTCTTCGCGTCGGATATGGACGAGCCGCGTTTGCGGATAGACCGAAGTGGTTATTTTCGGACCGCTGTGCGTTTGCCTAAAGACATTTCACCAGCAACTGTTGAGTCCATCACAGCCCGTTGCTATGCCAGCTCAAAACCTGCCGTTAGAAGACGCTGCCAGCATCTCAATGTGATCCGGGCATTGGTGCTCGACCGAAACTATATTCCGCGCACTCTTCCACTCGAACCACAATCTGAAGCTTCTCTTGCACCGGATGAAACAAGAATTTACCGGCTTGCTACTTCCAACTGATTGGCTTTGTACAAAAAGTCTGATGAGTCTGAGCCTGCGGAGCGGGCGACAGCGTAAAGCCTGGGGTGAAGCGTAGCGGAACCCCAGGTTAAGTTCACAAAGAACTCTTGAGCCCGCGGAGTGGGCGAGAGCCTAAGCGATTCTGGGCTGTCGCCCGCTCCGCGGGCTGGGGATAATTCCAAACACTCGTTTCCTGGGGTTCCGCTGCGCTTCACCCCAGGCTTTACGCTGCCGCCTGCTCCGCGGGCTCAGACTGTTCACCGCTCCGCTCGACTTTTCGTGTAAGGCTACCCTGATTAGCGGCGGAACCTAACATAAATAGGATTGGTCAGAACCAGGACCGTCTTCGTCTTGTCACGAATCTCGAGACGAAAATAGGAGTCTTGCTGCCAGTTTATCTCAATCACTTCTGGTTTGTTGTCTGCTCTGGCGGAGAAACTGCGCACCACCCGACCATTCGAGATCAATGAGACGGTGGCATCTGGCGGAACCGCTTCTGTGGCGATAAGAAAACGGATCGTTTCCGGTGCGCTGAGATGAACCTCATCGCCGATGGTCAAGCGGGCGCGGAGTTTACCTGTAGCCAACTCAGCCTCAAAAGTCATTGCGGGTCCAGCTGGCCTCTCCGTCAAATAAACACGACCCTGCCGTATAGCTTTGAGTAACAGTGACTGTGACAGGGCCCTAGCCGCCACATGCGATGTTGGTTGGCCAATGGGATTAAGCGAACGATGGGAGTCGCTGGAAGCAATAGCGGTCATGCGCCTTCCACTCTGCAAAATCTGGTCCCACATCTTGAGCGCCAGTTCGTCTGTCGGGTCCCAGGATCCGTTCCAAATTTCAATCGCATCGAAGTCGAGGACTGCGGCCGAATAGCTCCAGGAACAGCCGCCGCATAAAGCGAATGGATGATTGATGGAAATGATTGCACCGGAGCGATGGGCATCAGCGACGATCTTCGACATGCGAGCGGCATCTCCAGGATGCGCGCGGAAATCAATCCAT
>DASWDX010000125.1:0-4137 GCA_036395055.1 Pyrinomonadaceae bacterium
TACGCCGGGCGAAAGCGCCAGCACTATTAATGTCGAGTTCGTTCCGAGTCGTCGTGGAATTGAGAAAGGTCGTTGCTGCGGCAGCCGACAGCCCACCCTGCGTTTGCAACTGTGTGAACAATGGAGGTGTAACGCCCGTTACACCCGCCGGGCACCCGGTTCCGGCCGCAGTGCATCCTTTCGCCCGATTCTGTTGCATTATCAGGAACGAGGGAACAATCCCATCGGAGTTGATTTGGTTGATGTCGTAGGCCATGAACAGGTGGGAACCGCGGCGGCCGATGTAAGCGGCCTGCATGACGAAGCCACCCGGCAGTTCGCGTTGCAGGCTAAGGTTCCACTGGTGAACCGTAGGCAGTTGCATCTTCGGTGCGAAGACAGTGATCGGCGGTGCATTCGTTCTCAACTGCTGCGGAGGCGTCAACAATGTCGACGGCTTAACGCTCGGAGCCGGCAGTAAGGTCGGGAAGCCACCGGCGACGGTGTTGTTGACACCTGGGGCATTAACGCACCCGGCCGTAATTGTAGTGAAAGGGAAGGTACTGACGCAGCTCTGCACCAGTCCGGGGATTCTTCCGGCCGCAGCGGTGACTTGGAAGGAAGAGATGGTGTCAAAAGCAAGGCCATAGCCGAGGCGAATAACGCTTTGGCTGCTGCCGCCGAAAACACGATGCAGGAAGCCTGATTTGAAGTCGGGACTGTAGGCGAGGCCGAGTCGCGGTCCAATCGCCCCGTTGAAGCTGCCCTCGTACCAGTGTTTGGCTGGAATGAAGCTAACTGCGCCAGGTGTATTGGCGACCGGTGTCGCAGGTAATGGCGTGCCGACGATTGGCGTACTGGCGACGAAGGTGCTGCTCTTGGGCGACGTATTGGCGGGTGGATTAATTTCCCAGCGCGCGCCGTAGTTCAACGTTAGATTGTGTCGAACCTTCCATTCATCCTGAAAGTAAAAGTTGTACTGGTCCAGGTTGTGCTTCTCTGCATACAAAGTAATAGCATCCCCTGTTTTGAATGGCAGGAACACGTCCTGGGCAAGGTTCGAAATAAAAACCTGTTGGATCCTTCCAGGCAAGCCAAATTGGTTATTGATGAGTCCGCCAAGGGTGGTAGCGTCTGTTGAATTGATGCCGGGTGCGGGCCGGAAACCTGAGTTAATTACACACGAAGTACCCGGACACGTACCAGCGAAGAATGCCTCACGGTTTGCCGAAGCAAACGTTACCGAAGGCGTTACGTTGATGCCACCCGGCTGACCGCGTTGATCCACATGCCGGTAGTAGCGCAGGTTGGCGCCGACTCGGAAAACGTGTGCGCCCTGAACGATACTCAAGTTATCGAGTAGTTGCGGCGTCGTCACCCAGCGCGCTGTTCGGGGCGTGTTGATGTAAGGCTCGCTCAAGTCGTTAAAGTTAAAGGGCGGCACGTCCGGCCATGTGGGGTTGGCCTCACCCTGGCTGAAGAGGAAACCGAAGCGCGCGTAGCCGGCCGTGAATTCGTTGACGATGCGTGGCGAGATCACTCGGCGCCAGCTAAGCGCCAGGTTAGATGTGTTGCGGAAAACTTCACCGAGCGGCGGGCCGTTGGGATAAACCTGCGGCCTGCCGTTTAGCGGGTCGCCCTTTAGAGTGTCGTACCTAGACCGGAGGTATCGTACGAACACGCTGTTGCTATCGTTGAAATTGTGGTCGATGCGAGCTGAGATGGCGGGCCCTCTGACCGCTGTTGGCGGGTTCCACAGGAAACCGCCGGTATTCAGCCCGTCGCCGGAAGTGAAACTATTCGGCAAAGGCAAGGGCGTCAGGATCGATGCCACCGCGGTATCGACCGGCCTCCCCGCTGTGTTGTTCAATGCCGATCGCGTGTCGTAGGTACGAATGCAGTTCGTATCCGTTCCGCTAGTGCAGTTTCGGACTCCCGCCGCCAGAGCCCCGCTCCGAGGATCAACGAGCAGAGTACTATTTCTGGTAATAATCGTAGTGCCGATCTTGAAGCAGTTACCTGCTCCAGTTATCGGATTGCAGGTGGGATCGGGGGAGAAGTAACGGAAGATTCCGCTAAGCGCCTCGGGCGTGTAAACAATTGGGATCCCGAATGTCTGATCGATTGGCTGCGTAAAGTCGATGCGGTTTGCCTGATAGCTGCCAAAGAAGAAGGTTTTGTTCTTCTTGATGGGGCCCCCCATTTCGAAACCGTACTGACCCATCCTAATCAGGGGCTTTGGAGTGTTCTGCGCGTTGGCGAAGTATTCGTTCGAGTTAAGAGCCTCGTTGCGCAGGAAAAAGAACGCGGTGCCGTGATATTCGCTGGTGCCGCTTCGCGTCGCAATCGAGATCGACGCTCCGCTGTTGCGGCCTTCCTCAGCAGTGGCGTTGTTGGTCGTCACTTTGAATTCCTGAACGTTGTCAGGATTGATGCGATAAAGGTTACTAACCGGGTTAGGCACCGACGACTCGTTAGCTTCGATCCCATCGATAGTGACGTTGTAGGCGCGGTCGCGCGCACCATTCACATGTACGCCCGAGCCGGCGGCGCCGGCGGATCTCTGCACGACGCCTGGCTCAAGGAGCAAAAGCGTTAGCGGGTTACGTCCATTGAGCGGCAACGCCTCGATGGCTTTCTGCTCGACGACATTTCCAATCGTTGCGTTGGCTGTTTGCAATTGCTCAGCGCCTCCCTGGACGGTGACCACCTCGGATACCTGTCCCACCTCGAGTACGACGTCGACCGCTAACGGCGTGCCTACTTCAAGAGCGTTATGAGTCTGCTGAAACTTCTTGAATCCCGTCTGCTCTACCGTGACCGTATAGGTTCCCACCGGCAATGAAGCGAAAGCATAAACTCCCGACTCCGTTGTCGTTTGGGTCTGGCTTAGGCCGGTCGCTTCATTCGTTACGGTAACAGTCGCACCCGGAAGGATTGCGTCCCTGGAATCAACGACGCGGCCGGTGATGCTTGAAGTGCTCGTTTGAGCCAATACTGAGACCGTTGTTAGCGCGAAGATTAGAAACAAAAGGGAAATCGGGCGCGTGAATTTCAACATGAGTTCCTCCTGAGAGCGTCGAGACGAAGAAGGCGCTTACCTTCTGCTGAAATGGCTGCAAAAACTGTTGCCTGAGAAAACGGTGAGTGGGACTCAACTATTCGACGGACTGTTCGTCACCCACGCAAACTGAAAATTAAATCCCAACAATGCCGCTGCGACTTTGAATGCGTGAAGTATATATCCACAAGGGTTTGCGTCAAGTTGTTTTTCGCGATTGTTTCTCGACGACAACGCCGAACAGCCGCCGCGCAGGATACGGCAGATCATTCCGTTCCGAACGCTGCTTCAGCGGGAATTTTGCAATTAACAAACCTTATCTAAACGATAAGAATCTTTAGTTGCCATTATTCTGAAGCGATCCCTATAATGCCGCCGCTCAGTTTCAACTGCTTCGTTAGGCCATTACCTTCTTAAATGAATAATACATCGACAAAGGGCCTTTGAGGTTTAGGTGTGTTGACTTCAGGAATGCATCAGTTTCTGCGCGTTTGCCTATTCGGCTTGTTGGCGGTGGTGCTGACGATGTCCCGGTTAAGTACTCCGCCTGAAGTCAGAGGACGCGAACTTCCGGCGCCGGCTTTCGACGTCGTTATTACAAATGCTCGCATCGTAGACGGTAGTGGCAATCCGTGGTTCCGCGCTGACGTGGGAATCAGGGACGGTCGCATTGTTCGCGTTGGAAGGATCAATCCTGGTGCCGGCAAAAAGGTAATCGACGCGAAGGATCAAATACTCGCGCCCGGCTTTATCGATGTGCACACGCACGTAGAGTCGATCTATAGCCAGCCTGCCGCCGAAAATTTCATTCGCATGGGCGTGACTTCGCTTGTCACGGGAAACTGCGGGACTTCAGCCACTGAGGTTGCCGAGTTTCTCGCAAGGGCTAAGCAGCAACCGATTGGCGTGAATCTCGCCACCTTGATTGCCCATGGTTCCGTAAGGCGCAAGGTGACGGGCTTAGTCGATCGTGATCCCACGCCCGACGAAATGCGGAGCATGGAAGCACTCGTCGAACAGGGAATGAAAGATGGCGCGGTCGGACTTTCCACCGGGCTCATATACGTTCCTGGCACCTTCGCTAAGACGGATGAAAT
>DASWDX010000126.1:0-3529 GCA_036395055.1 Pyrinomonadaceae bacterium
TGGCTACCAAGCTGGTTGGCTGGAACATCGACATTCGCAGCGAGGAAGAGATCAAGCGCGAGGTCACAGAACAGATGGGCGCCTTGATCGCTTCAGGCGCATCAGTGCCGCTGTCGGTGATTGAAGGTGTAACGGTGCAGCAAACAGATGCCCTTGCGGAACACGGCATCAACGACATCGATGCCCTTACGCAAACTTCAGTAGACGATTTGGTTGAGTTCCTCGATCTGAGCCTGGACGAAGCCGAGGTAATCCTTAACGCTGCTAAAGCCGTCGTCGCCATGCGCGACAAGACGCTGCAGGGAGGCGAAGAGGTAGGCGAGTCGGAGTCGGTTGAGGTGGCAGAGGCCGCCGGCGACGAAAGCGTGGTCGAAGAAGTTTCTTCAGACGCGGACGAGGGCGCGACCGTTAGTGAGAGCGCGGACGAAACCGGCTCCGCTGTTGAAGCCGAAATCTCGGCTGACCCCACCGCGGAAGGTTACGACGAAGCCGTCGAAGCGCGTGATTCTTTCATGGCGGAACCGGAAATACTTGCGCAGTATTCAGCCGATCCGGTCGCACTGACTGAGGCCGAGCCGATTGCAGAAGACGACATAGTTCTCCAGGAACCAGGCCGTGATTTGCGACCGGATACAATCGTACCGGCGCCTGACGTTACTTCGGCTGAGGCGGTGGCCATTGAAACCCTCGATGGGCTTCGTGATCTTGCGAGCGAAGAAGGAGTAACCGTGGAAGAAGCAGCTGATGAAGTTGCTGAAGCGGCAACCGAAGAAACACAAACATCTGCTCCCGCAGTTTTAGAAGATACTGCATCAAGCGAGAGCACTGACGAAGAGAAGCAGGATGCTTCCCCAGATGCAGCAAATTAGCATCAACGCAGCGGCCGGTTGTGCCGGCGGTTTGCGTTGCTTGCTCTCCTACCACTCGTACGCGCTGCGCTTCTAATGCACGCTTCAAGTGGTTGAGAGCAGGAGTTCTTTAAACCACTTGAAGAAGCCAGACGCAACGATTTATAAGCGTCTGAAAAGGAGTGCATGACCGTTTCCTCTAAGATCCGTATTTACGATCTCGCCAAAGAACTAAAGCTTGACACCAAGCGGCTCATTGAAGAGGTGCGACGCGAAGGCGTAGACGTAAGCGTCCCTTCCAACTCCGTCTCAAAAGAGTTGGCGGAGAAGATTCGCAACAAATACTTCCCCAAGAAAGAGACCGCGGTGAAGCGCGGCGTGCGCGTCGTCAAGCGAGCCGAGCGTGCGGTTGAAGAAACACCGGCCCTGGAAGCCTCCGAGGTCGCTGCTGATGTTGTGTCCCAACCCGAAGTCGTGGAAAGGGAACAACCCGAAGTCGCGCCGCCAACCGCAGCTCCGGATGCCGCCAAGCCGGCGACAACCGCGAAACTAATCAGAAAGCTGACGCCTGCTGTGCGTGCAGAACAACCCGTGACCGAGGAATTCGCTGCGGGTGTGCCTCATGCCCCAATCGTCGAGTCTGCGGCGGAGATCGAAGAAGCAAACGGAAACTTCGCGGAGCCAGCTGTGTCAGAATCAACTGCGTCGCCTACGGCAACACCTGCCGCTCCTGCACCAACGGCGCAGCCACCGTTACGCCAGGTCAAAGTCCTTCGTCCAACCGTTGCCGCGCTTAACGCCGGCATTCGGCCCGGTGAACGCGCTCCCTCGCCGGTAGTTCCGTCTTCTATTAGTCCGCGAGAGCGGGCTGAGCGCAGCACGCGTGTGCGTGAGCGGACTCCCCTGGCCAAAACCGAACGCTTGGGAACGCCTGGAGAAACCCTAACTCCGCAAACGACATATATCCCACCGCCCGATGCAGGCCGTCGTCGCTCGCGTCGCACGCCGACCCGCGGCGGACGAAAGATCGAAGGTAAAGCCGGCCGCTTCGACAAGGGAGATTTCATAGCGCCTCCAAAAGCGCTGTCCCTGGAAGATCGCATCGCGGGCCGACTGGAAGCACCGACAATCCCCGGAGAGCTCAAACCGGTGCGCATTATCGAGGGTTCGACCGTCAAGGAGTTCGCCGAGAAACTCGGTATCAAACCCAAGGATATAGTTACTCTGCTCCTGCAACGCGGCGTCTTTGCCACGATTAATCAACCGCTCAACGACGACGTCGCAGTCGATCTCGGCAAACGCTTTGGGTATGAAGTCACCTTTGTTCCTTTTGAGGAAATGGTGGCGGAAGAGGAATTTGAAGAACTGATAGCCACGGATGCAGACGACGTGGAACTGCCCCGCGCTCCGGTCGTGACTGTCATGGGCCACGTCGATCACGGCAAGACTTCGTTGCTCGATGCGATCCGCACCACGGAAGTAGCGGCGGGCGAGGCTGGCGGCATAACCCAACACATCGGCGCCTATAGTGTGCAAGTGCCGAGTCCGGATCGTTCAGGTGAAACGCGCCGCGTAGTATTTCTGGATACGCCTGGTCATGAGGCCTTTACGCTGATGCGCGCACGCGGTGCGAAAGCCACCGACGTGGTGGTGTTAGTTGTTGCCGCCGACGACGGGGTCATGCCGCAAACAATAGAAGCCATTGAACACTCGCGAGCAGCAGGTGTACCCATTGTTGTTGCCATCAATAAGATCGACAAGCCCGATGCGAACCCGGATCGTGTCAGGCAGGAACTCGCCAAACAGGGCCTGAATCCGGTCGCATGGGGCGGCGAAACTGAAATGGTCCAGGTCTCGGCAAAGAAACGGGAGAACCTCGAGACGCTATTGGAAACTATCCTGCTCACTTCCGACATTCTTAACTTGCGGGCGAGCCCCACGCGTTTGGCGTCGGGTGTCGTGCTGGAGGCCAAACTGGATCGCGGTCGCGGCGCTGTGGCTACGGTGCTGGTCCAACAGGGAACCTTGCACGTTCATGAGCCATTTATCGTCGGTCAGATTTTTGGCCGCGTACGCGCGATGTTCAATGACAAGGGCGAGGCGATTACGGAGGCAGCGCCAGCTACCCCCGTTGAGGTGCTCGGACTGCAGGGCGTTCCGCAGGCGGGTGAAAGCTTCCAGGTGGTTGCCGACATCACACGCGCGCAGCAAATCTCCAGCCACCGGCAGATGCTGAGCCGCCAGGCTACTCTGTTGCAAACTACGAAGCGCGGCATCGAAGCTTTGGGCGAAAGCGAAGTTAAAGAACTGCTCGTCGTTATAAAAGCAGACGTGCAGGGTTCGGTAGAAGTTCTCAAGTCCACTTTACAGAAACTTTCCACCGACCGCGTGAAAGTAAAAGTTATTCGTTCCGGCGTCGGCGCGATTACGGAGTCGGACGTGCTGCTCGCTTCGGCTACGCAAGCAGGCTCAGCCGTTTCGGCCGTGGTGGTGATTGGTTTCAACGTGAGGCCAGGCGCGCGCGCCGCTGATCTGGCGAAACAGGAAAGCGTTGATATTCGCCTGCACTCGATTATTTACAAGGTCGAGGAAGAGATTCGCGCGGCCATGATCGGCATGCTCGAGGCAATTGAGAAAGAGCGGATCATCGGCAAGGCGGATGTGCGAGAAGTGTTCCGCGT
>DASWDX010000127.1:0-10507 GCA_036395055.1 Pyrinomonadaceae bacterium
GATCGAGACTGCATCTTCCAGCAGTTCTTCATGAGCCCCTGAAAAATTCGGCTTAACCGAATCCATTGGCTCAACACCATCCTGATCTTTCTGAAGCCTACTCAATTGAAGACCGTCCTTTCATGCGAGACTTACCTTCGACGTAGAGAGCCGTCCCGCAACGGCAACTCCCTACAAAGCTCTAATTTTCAATGCCACGCAGTAGTAATACGAATCCAGCCATTTACTAGTTTCTCACCGACAAAACCTGCGCTTTGGCGGAGGGCTTCCTCTTACTTACTGCCGTACTGACACACGGCTTCAGACGTGACACAACATCCTTTATGGTGATGTTTGCCAGCACCCGCTCCACTGCGGAATCCACCTCGTCAAGAACCTCGTTGAGCACGGTTCCTATATTCACTCCTACCGGACAATGACGATTCGGAGGATGGCGATGCAGCGAAAAAACGCCCCGCGTCTCTACGGCCTGGTAGATGTCCAACAACGTGATTTGCTCGGGCTGACGGGCAAGCTTAGAGCCACCCATCGCACCCGTCTGCGAAACCACGAGCTTCGACTCGGCCAACTCACACAGCATCCGCCGGATCACGACCGGATTTGTGTTTACACTCTCCGCTACGTGCTCTGATTTGAGCGGCTCGTCGTCCGCCCACGCCATCAGGGTGAGGACATGAACCGCCACTGCAAACCGGCTACTGGTTGACATAAGAAATCAAAACTGAGTCGCTTATCCGTCTGTAACCAATATAGTTACAGTTGTCGGATTTGTCAAGACCTTTACCGAGGCCGATCTCAAAACCGGTCCATGACATCTTTCCAGGCAGCCAAAGTAACCGTAGCCCCTTAAATTGGTGGCTTTCCCAGCCTTGGAGCCTGTCGGACCAGAGATTCAAAACCCCTACAGCAGTGCTTGAATCAAATTCGCACAATCCTTTAGATGCGCTGAAACGTTGAGCGGATGGTTCTAATGCAGACGTTCATAATCGCCCTGCCTGAGTTTGCAAGTCTTGCCTTTTTGATTCCAGTAAAAAGTGCGGGTTTCTTCGGCCTTTCTTGCAACCGTCGGCCTTCTCTCCAATTGGCATACTCATTGCTCCCATGCTCGTTGTTCCAGGATTTTTGGGGATTTCAAGGTTAAAAACGAAGGAGGATAGCCTATGTTGTGGACGATTCTCGTGATTTTGCTGGTGCTTTGGCTGCTGGGTTTCATTGGTCAAGTTGGCGGTAGTCTAATTCACCTGCTGCTTGTAATCGCGCTGATCATTTTCATTATCAACATCGTATCGGGCCGACGAACTGTATAGTTTGCGGCTCTTCTCTTGAATGAGGTGCATTAGCGTCCGCCTTCTCTCCGGAGATGGTTAAACAGGTGCAGGGCTCGCGGCTGCCGGTGGAGCGAACGAAATAGAAGCTCGGTGTATTTGCACGCCCGCCGGGTTTCTTAAAAAGCCCTGGCGGCAACGCCAGAGCGTCGTCCACAGCAGGCAACGCTTCTTCAGTAATTGGGGGAGCGTTGCTTCATGTGGACGGAAGTTCATGAGCGTAAGCGGTAAACGGTGCCAGCGAGAAACCCGTCTGGGAAGGTCGTGACCCGTTAAGTAATTAGGTTTATCGAGAAGGTGTGCCACCTGACGCGGTAGATGTGGACCATGCGGAGTGTTGTCACAACTAAAGAAAAGGTAGAACGACTCAAACAGGATACCGAGATCCAAAAGGCTCTGGAGCAGACTGCCCCTCCAAAACCAACTCCAGGCGTTTCCGTCGACCGCAAGCACAAATTCTTCCTGGGAACTTATCTCTTACTTCTTATTCTCATGAGTGGTTGCTACTACTTGCTTCGACTTGGGCTCCTCCCTGTCCAGATTGGGGATTCTTCCTTTAGATTTCTTCAGCGCATGCTTTTGGGCGCCATCGCCATAGTGATTACGCTGGCAGTCGCCCAGGCGTCGGATTTCTACTTTATCAGCCGTGTCGAGGACTCCGCCTCTGAATACAACATCAAGCGCATCGTCAAACTCCTTACTGCTTTAGTATTGATCTTGATCGTTGTCTCTATGTTGTTTGCCAACTGGTATACGGCGGTCGTTTCTCTTGGGCTGGTGTCGCTCATGCTTGGCTTCGCTCTACAGACTCCCATTACAAGCTTCATTGCCTGGATTTATATTTTGGTGCGCACTCCATATCGTGTCGGCGATCGCATTAAAATAGGCGACGCATCCGGCGATGTTATCGACGTCGGCTATCTCGATACGACGCTCTGGGAGTTTGGCGGTGAGTACCTATCGACCGATCATCCCAGTGGGCGGGTGATCAAGTTTCCCAATTCGAATGTGCTTAGTTCTGCTGTTTACAACTATTCGTGGCCGCTGTTTCCCTACATCTGGAATGAAATCAAATTCAACGTAGCGTACGAATCCGACCTCGCCTTCCTCGCCCAAACTATGCGGCAAATCGCAGAGGAAGAAATTGGCGAGGCGATGCTCGAACGCGTCCGGACTTTCCGGTCTTTGCTTTCAGAAACTCCGGTCGATCAATTGGAGGTTAGAGAATATCCAGCGGTTTTGTTTCGCGTGAGCGACAACACCTGGCTCGAAGCGATCGTGCGTTATCTCGTCGAACCTAAACAGGCAGGCCGAGTGAAGAGTAAATTGATAGAGAAAATGCTGGCCACACTAAACAACGCACCTGATAAAGTCATGTTTCCGAAGGGCCCTGCTCGCTAGTGTATTTTGGCCGCAGTCTCACCCGGATCAGCTTTCTCGACTGGGACTTTCACCCAGTCAGAAACACCAAGCTTTGCTTGGCGCACTTGTGTCTTAGTTTGAGGCCTTCTCTGTGCAACCTCCGTGTGCTTTGTGCCTCTGTGGTGAATAAGCCTTAAGCAAATACTCACCACAGAGACACGGAGAACACAAAGGAAGCACAGAGAATTTCAAATTAGCACACCACCAATTTTCCTCTACCGCTCTAAACGCATCGCTGCTAGAATTCAGTCAAAACTCGCTCGCGAAGGGACAACATATGCCGGAACAACGTGGTAAACAGGCAACCGCCGATGTTAAGTCGGAGTGGACCCGTGCTTACCAGATCTACCTGCGAGCTCCAGGCGATCGCTACGATAAAAAAAAGGATCGCACTGCTCGCATTGACTCCGTAGCGCAGGAGTTGAGGTTGACGCGCAAGCAGGCAAAGCGCCGCGTGCGAAACTACGAAGCCTGGCAGCGAAACATCAAGAAAGGTTTGGTCGAACCTTAGCCCGGGGTTAATTCAATGACTTTGAAGGGTTCTCCCAATCAGCGTTTGAACCAGACGCGGTGTCTTTGACTCCAACCCAAAACGCTAAACCATCAATAACGAAGTCCAGCCTCAGCGCGAAACAGTAGTGCTTTCAAACTTTCTCGCGTCTGGTTACAATCGCACGCATCCCCTGTTAATTCAGTCGTATAGTAGCCAATGGAGGCAGCATGAAATTAACTTGTCGCACCGGCCACGTGTGGACCGGCGCTTTTCTACTCGTAAGTTTAGGTGTCGCGCTTATGTCGTCTTGCACGAACAACCCTAACTCGGTTTCAGTCTCAAATGCGAAGGGCACACCGGCAGAAGCGCAACAGTTTATTACCGATGCTGAGAAACGCTTGTCTGATCTGAACGTGAAATTCAGCCGCGCGGATTGGGTGAAGAGCACGTTCATCACCGACGACACGGAAAGTCTGTCCGCAGACGCCAACAAAGATGTAATAGCTGCAACGACCGAACTCGCCGATCAGTCGCGTCGATTTGATGGGCTTGATTTGCCTTCTGACGTCGCCCGCAAGCTAAAGCTTTTGAAGTTGTCGTTAACATTACCGGCGCCCAAAGACCCGACTGAACGTGAAGAATTGACCAGGCTCGCGGCATCATTGGAAGGCGATTACGGCAAAGGAAAATACTGTCCTGATGGCGACAAAGGAAAGTGTCTCAGCCTCGGCGACATGGAAGAGATCATGGCGAATAGCCGCGACCCGGAAGAATTGAAACGCATCTGGCTCGGCTGGCATCAGGTTTCGGTGCCCTATCGAAAGAACTATGTGCGCTTCGTCGAACTCAGCAACAAGGGCGCCAGCGAAATGGGTTTCAAAGACACTGGGGCGATGTGGCGCTCAAAGTACGACATGGAGCCCGACGCCTTCGCAGCCGAAATGGAGCGATTGTGGCAGCAAGTGAAGCCGCTTTACGATTCGCTCTATACCTACACGCGTCGCAAACTTTCGGAGAAGTATGGCAAAGAGATTGTGCCGCCGGATGGGCCAATTCCCGCGCACCTGTTGGGCAACATGTGGGCACAACAATGGGGAAATATCTATCCATTGCTGAAACCGGAGGGCACGGGTGATCGTGGTTACGATCTCACCCAAATTCTTAAAGCGCGTAATACCGAGCCAAAGCAGTTAGTACATTACGGTGAATCATTTTTCACTTCGCTCGGCTTCGATCCGCTGCCACCGACTTTCTGGGAGCGCTCCATGTTGGTCAAGCCGGTAGACCACGAAGCAGTCTGCCACGCCAGCGCCTGGGACATTGACTATGAAAAAGACGTGCGGCTGAAGATGTGTATCCAGATCAATGAGGAAGACTTCACGACCGTGCATCACGAACTGGGACACAATTATTACCAGATGGCCTATTCGAAGCAGCCCTTTCTCTATCGAGACAGCGCCAACGACGGCTTCCATGAAGCCATCGGCGACACGATGGCTCTGTCCGTGACGCCGCCTTATCTGAAGCAAATCGGTTTGATCGACAAAGTGCCGGATCAAAGTGCCGACATCGGGTTTCTGCTGCAGCGCGCTCTCGACAAAGTCGCATTCCTGCCCTTCGGGTACCTGGTTGATCAGTGGCGCTGGAAGGTTTTCTCGGGCGAGGTTGGATCAAACGATTACAACAAAGCGTGGTGGGATCTGCGCTTGAAGTATCAAGGCGTAGCGCCGCCGGCGCCGCGCAGCGAGCAGGATTTTGACGCGGGCGCTAAGTACCACGTGCCAGCCAACACACCTTACGCGCGCTATTTTCTGGCGGCGATTTTGCAGTTTCAATTTCATCGTGCCTTGTGCCGCGAAGCCGGATTCAACGGACCGTTGTATCAATGCTCTATTTACGGCAACAAGAAGGCGGGCGAGAAGCTGAATCAAATGCTGGCGATGGGTCTCAGCAAACCCTGGCCCGAAGCACTGAAGACAATGACTGGCGAAGACAAAATGGATGCAACGGCTATCATTGATTACTTCGCCCCCTTGAAGACCTGGCTTGATGACCAGAATAAGAAACCGTAAGCAATCCAGATCTCAAATTTGAAATTTGAGATTACAGATTTGAGGTTTGAAGCTTCAGAATTGAGACTGATTTGAGACTAAGGACCTGGGATTCAACACCAAGCTGGAACTCGTCGGATTTAGAATGTCGCGACATTTGGATGGGGGTTCTGGCCGCTTAATCTGACACTGATCTATTTCGCTTGATAACTTCCGCGGCAAGAAAACTTAGGACAACATCGGGAGGCCAAACTCGCGGAGCTATGCTTTCACGGATAGTCGCGCGCTTAACGCGAATAATGTCGGTTAGGGTAAGAGGTTTCCGCCCTCGATAGGTGTTTTTTGGTTCGTCCTGGGAGGATTTTGCCTGGAGGAGTGTCGGGGCTACCGAGGTGAGCCACCCGTCAAATGATTCTCGCAGTGCAACTGTGTTCTCCTCCACGCATGTTTTGGCGACCGGCTCGGCGGATGAGCGGACGATCGAAAACGGACCGGATTTCCTGGCAAACTGTTTCATAATTTCACGCTGATGAAGATAAACAACTACTAATACCTCGCAACTTCCACTTCCGGAGCAGTGAATAGCAAAAGGCAGTTGCTGCGCAACCGGGCGCTATTTCACATTCACTCGGCCGTTGGCTGAGGATTTTCCTTAGCGACGGCCTTTTCATGTCTCGCTCTCAGCCTTGTAAATTCCTCCTCTAACGACGCCAGTTCGTCATCAGATAAGTTCTCCAGGTTCACAAGATGTGTTCGAGCGCCGCCGACTCCCTTGATCAATTCATCCAGTTTCAAATGAATTGCCTTGGCATCGCGGTTTTGCGTGTTTTGAATTAGAAAAACGGCCAGGTAGGTGATCACAGTCGTCGCGGTATTAACAACCAACTGCCATGTGTCCGAATAATGGAAAAACGGACCGACCAATAACCAAATCAAAATCAACAAGACATTCGCAGTGAACATCCAGGATGAGCCGAGTGCATCTGCAGCGGCGAGCGAAAACTTGCGAAACATGTCAGCGCTCCTCCAATAGTCAAAAACAGTTCACAACAAAAGCCGCGTGAGCTTGATCGTTGATCGTCACGCGGCACGTTTACGAGTAACAGCGGACGATGGGCCAGCCGTTAGAGCGACCAGCCCCAGGGCACCGCATCCGCTACTGGAAAAACCTTCCAGTCCTAAATCTGCCTCCGCCTAAATCGGAAATCTGAAAATCAGGGTCGCGACGGTCCTGCCAATCAAGGCCGCCATCTGCCTATCGCAGCTCTTCGCCGTGACTACTTCGCAGGCGTGCTTATATTGACGTCGATCTTCTTATTGCCGCCGAAGAAGCGGCCACCAAAAACAAATAGCGCGGCCACCACGATAATTACAAAAATAACCAGCACCGCTACGACTCCTGCACTGCCTCCACCATCATTGTCTCCCATGATTTTCCTCCTATGAAAATTTCAAAACTTAACCTGCCGTAGTCTCGCCACCAAGAAGTGTCAGGACTTCTCCTGTCACATAACTCGAGTCGACTTCCGAAGCAAAGTAGACGAACGCCGGGGCGATTTCCTCCGGCTGGGCCGGACGCTGCATTGGCGTGTCCGCGCCAAACTCGGCGACCTCCTTAGCCGGCTTGTCTGAAGGATTCAAAGGCGTCCACACTGGTCCCGGTGAAACGCAATTTACGCGAATGCCTTTCTCGACAAGGTTTTGGGCCAGGGACTTGGTAAAGGCGTGAATCGCGCCTTTGGTCGCTGAATAATCAAGCAAATGTCTGCTTCCTTCGAGACCGGTAATTGATCCGGTGTTGACGATTGCGCTCCCCTTCTTTAGGTGAGGCATCGCCGCCTTAGTCATCCGAAAGTAGCCGTAGATGTTTGTTTTGAAAGTGCGATCCCATTGCTCTTCGGAAATATCGTCGATTGACTTCCGGTGTTGCTGATAAGCAGCGTTGTTCACGAGAATGTCGAGTTTTCCCAGCCTTGCCACGGTTTCCCTCACGGCATGACGGGAGAAATCCGGGTCCTCAATGTCGCCCGAAATTGACAAGGCGACGCGTCCCTCTTCCTCGATCGCTTGCACCGTCTCGCGTGCGTCGCTCTCCTCTTCCGGCAGATGTGTAAACGCGACGTCGGCCCCCTCTCTCGCAAACAGGACTGCCACGGCGCGTCCTATGCCGGAGTCGCCTCCGGTAATCAGTGCGACTTTTTGTCTGAGCTTATCCGCCCCTTGGTAGTGCGATGCTTTGTATCGTGGCCGCGGACTAACCTTCGATTCAAGACCCGGCTTCGGTTGATGCTGAGCGGGCATTGGCGACTTGGGCTCCTTGAGTTGGCCCATCGCGCCGGCAGCCTCCCCGGTTGAACGTATTGAGCGTCGTCGCTTTACAGACGTCCGCCTACTCAGGTCTGAAGTTCTTCCTTTTGCGCGTTCACTGCCAGCCGCTGACTTCCTGGATTTCGTCGCCATAATGAATTACGAGTTCTTTGAGGATTTCCGTCCACCCCTCTTTCGGCCTTTTGTTCCCGCCCTTCTTTTCACCTTTCCTGGAGGCGCTGCGAATCTCCTTCTTGCCGCTACCCGAATCACTTTTCTTACCGCCGCCAGATTCTTTGTTTACCGTGGCGCAGGCGCGGGCTTTCGCTTCCTTACTAGATACGCCGCGATCTTCGTAGCCTCCCTCGATGTGTTTCCGCCCTTCGTTTTTGTTTGTCGGTATACGAACCTTTATGTCCCCTTGGCATTCCTACCCTGCTAATGATCACTTGCTAAGATCTCTGCAAATACTGAGCCCCTGTGCCCGTGAATCTGATCTTCCGAGGTATTGATGAGGTGGGCCAACTTCGCCAGCTACAAGTTTTTCGACGAAAAAAGCTGGCATTACGCTTGCCGCTGAGTCTTGCGTCGTATTCATAAACAGGCAAAAGGTGGTCTGTTACTAAACAAGTGCTTCCGCCAGATGTACAGGAAGCCTACACAAGTTCCAGGAGGGTGACATGCCAAGAAAGAGCGAAGCTGGCAAACGCGAGTTGATAGATACGGGTAGCGATAAACGTTATGTTCGCCGCAATGCCGGAGGACAGTTCAAGGAATCTGACGATCAGGGACGCTCTTTACGTCAGGACGTAAAACGTGAAGCCAAAACCAAAGTGAAAGTCGGCCAGGGGGACCGTGGCGATCAGAAACGAAAATAGCTACGGCCGGAAGAGCATCGGCCTATAAGTTTCCGCGAACACGGCAAGTGCCACCTTAGGTTCACTGGCCCATGCTGGCTTTCCGTTGCCATCGCTTCAGCGAGTTAGCTGGGGTGGACGGATAAGTCGTGTCTCGATAGGGTCAGAAACCCTGAAGTTACCGCTCGCCGGTATCCACTACACTAACTTTTCATGACCCAACTTGAACGATTTCAGAGGACAGGCATCCATCGCCTCGGAACTCCGGCACGCGGCTTTAAATACGAACGAACTGACGGCACAAAGGTCAGCGCCGCGGATCTAAAGCGAATAGCAGAACTGAAAATTCCCCCGGGCTGGAGCGATGTTGCAATCAACTCAGCGGCCGGGGGCGCTGTCCAGGCGATCGGGAGAGATGTTGCCGGTCGTTTGCAGTATATCTATCACGCAAATCACGTCCGGCGGCGGGAGGCGAAGAAGTTTCGGCGACTGATCAAATTTGTTGAGGCTCTGCCGAAAATGCGTGCAACCGTAGCTACTGATATCAAGCAGCCAGGATTGGGAAGAGAGGCAGTGATGGCCTCAATACTTAGGATTCTTTCCACCTGTTTTCTCAGGCCCGGTAGCCAGGTCTACGCAAGTGAAAACGGGAGTTTTGGCTTAGCCACATTGCGGCCCAAACACGTAAAAGTTAAAGGCAATATCATCGAATTCGACTTCGCTGGTAAATCCGGAGTACAGCAGCAGCGCCAACTGAAGGACCATCAGGTCGCCAAGATTGTCAGGAGCTTGCTCCGGCATCCGTCACGCGAGGTCTTCAAGTATAAAAACGGCAATGGTGATTTTGTAAACGTCACTCGCCATCACATCAACGACTACATCCGCGGAGTAATGGGCGAGAACTTCAGCGCTAAAGACTTCCGTACCTGGGCCGGGACGCTCGTTTGTGCCTGCGCTCTGGCCAGGATGAACAAAGAGGTCATTGAGGGAAGGACCTCGCGAAGGCGGAAAGTCGTCAAAGCGATTAAGGAAACGGCTGAGCTCCTTGGTAACACACCGGCTGTCTGCCGCAGTTCTTACATCTGTCCAGAAATCATCAATAGTTTCGAAAAGGGAAAGGTAATCAACAATTGCTTTAATACGCTTGATGAACTGATTGCCTACCGGGGAAGAAAGTTGCATGCTGCCGAAAGATCGTTGCTCGCTTTTCTGAAACGAAACGCGGTCAGTTAAAACTTCCGCTTGTCTGTTAAGGCAGGAGTCTCGGTACTCGCTTTGTCAATTTCATTGCATCGAGGTTTCCACTCGAGCGTCGCGTGGCATTCCTTTTGCCCCGGTTGTGAAGTGAGCCCGTTAACTGTTCGGTAAGCGTGCGAACGACGGCCATTTTGATTTGTTCGCGCAAACAGTCAGGACTTAGACCGCAGCTTCGTTTTTCGTTTTGCGGCTTTCCAGGCAGGGACCGAGAAAGAATTCGAAATTAGACCAGAGGCGATCTAGCCCCGTTTCGGATTTGCGCGGACTAATCAGCGCTTTTGTTATGTCGCGACCTGACGCGGCCGGTGTCTTCGCTCAAACTCAGGAGTGCGGCGTCAAGCCAAAAACCAAAGCGGTGCCACCGCAGGCCGAAGAAAGATTTATTCCGGTCAGTGCCCACTGAGGCAAGGAGAGAAGAATATGGAAGGACCTTTGCGCGGATGCCTGGCGGGAGCGGCTGCCTGGAAGTTTGGTGGCGGCTGCCTTTCAACGATAATCATTTTCATAATTGTCTATTGGCTGCTCGGTCACGTCCATTGCTGACAAGCCGCACAAAATCAGAACCGGGAGCCGTTGCGACCGGCCGCAAGTCTGGGTCTACACTACCGACCATGCAATCTCCCCTGGCCCACAATGCGTAGCAACAGACTCTAGCAGCGTGAATCGACAAATACGGAACCGGGAGCGATAGCGACCGGGTCCTGGCAATCAAGTTGGACTTTACTCGTAGTTATTAGATTAGGAACAAACTCGGTTCGGTTATCCAAGTTGATCTTGAGACCCATTCGCTACCGA
>DASWDX010000128.1:0-13844 GCA_036395055.1 Pyrinomonadaceae bacterium
ATCACATCCAAACCCCCGGCGCCGTCGCCGAAGATGTCTCCTCCCACATCCACTGCGATTGGTTTAGCCTGACCGTTCATGCTCATCGAGCCGGTGGCCTTGTTATCTTTAAAGTCTACCTCAAACACCATTGGACCTTGTTTGAAGACGCGATGCCTTAGAACCAGTGTACCTTTCTCGATGCTCGATGTATCAGTGATTTCTCCCTGTGGCGTCACAACCGTTTCGGTCACGACCCAGGCGCCATTTTCTTCCTTCGTTTCGCTTTTGATGCTCAGCGGAATTGTCTGTCCACCGATCGCGAGTGAGGCTGAATAATTGGAGTTGCCTGCCTTCAGGTCCATTGCAGGCTTCGGTCCGCTGATCCCCACCGGGCCCATCTTTTTCGGCAGCGTGACGGTTTTTACATCGACCGAGATATCCTTCAGTCGCTGTCCAACTTCCGCCGTCATCGACTCCTGATAACGCCCACCCAGATACTTCGCTAAAAACTTCTCGGTCGTAGCAAACATCGCCATGTTATTGATGGGTCGGGCAAAGCCATGACCTTCATCCGGAGCGACCAGGTATTCCACCGGATAATTGCGATCGCGTAGTGCGATCACGATCTGATCAGCCTCGCGCTTATTGACACGGGGATCATTGGCGCCCTGGATCACCAGTAACGGTGTCTTGATCTTGCTGGCGTGATTCAATGGTGACTGACGCTCGAGTTGTGTCTTTCCCTCAGGTGTAGCCGGATCGCCCATGCGCGCGTAGAAAAGTTTGCGAATCGACTCCCAATAAGGAGGGATGGTTTCCAGAAGCGTTATCAGATTAGAGGGCCCGACAATGTCCACTGCGGCCGCATAAAGATCCGGAGTGAACGTGACGCCTGCCAGCGTGGCATAGCCGCCATATGATCCACCCATGATGCCGACGCGTTTCGGATCGGCAATGCCCTGGGTCACGAGATACTTGACGCCCCACGTCACGTCATCCTGCATCTTGTCGCCCCACTGTTTGTTGCCGGCGTCGAGAAACTTCTTGCCGTAACCCGTGGAGGCGCGGAAGTTCGGTAAGAGCACCGCATAACCACGGTTGGCAAGAAACTGAGCAATGCTATTGTAGCCCCACGAATCGCGACCCCATGGGCCGCCGTGTGGCAAGACAACTGCTGGAAGGTTTTTCGCCGCGAGGCCCTTCGGCAGAGTTAGATAGGCAGGTATATCGAGCCCGTCAGACGACTTGTAACGGACCGCAGTCATCGGCGCAAGATAGTCGCGGTTTAGCTTCTCGCGAATCCGATATTGGAGGATTAACTTTTTCGTCTGCCGATCAAACAGGTAACGCTCGCCCGGTTCGGTGTCGCTGCTTGCGACAATCAGGAAAAGCCGCTCATCTTTCGTACCCGAAGCAAAGCCGATCTCCTTGCCCGGCAACTTCTTTTGCAGCAGTTTATAGTCTGCTTCGAAAGCCTTGTCCTTCCAGTAGATCCGCTCGCGCTCGTCGTTGTAAGAGGTGGATATGAGATCATCGCTTACTTCAGAGAAGTTAGCGTTGCCAAAATCGACTCGGTTCATCGGATCTGATTCGACCAGCCCTTCCTTGCCGGTGGCCGGATCGAAAAGCTCCAGGCGAGTTAGATCGATGTTTGCGCCTTTGTTGGTCTCAAAGTAAATTCGCTGCCCGTCTTTGTGGTAGCGCACCGGGCCGCAACTCTCAAAGACATTACAGGAATAGACTTTCGTAAATCCGTTATCATCGACTCGCAAAACTTCTGTGTCGCCGTTATCAGCCGAGCGCGTCGCCATTCGCAGTTGATCTTTCAGATCGAAGATCCAGCTGGTGATGCGTTCGGTATTTTTGCGAACCAGCGTGCGTTCGCCGGTTGAGATTTTTACCTTGTAGAGATCATGCCAGGCGGGGTCGCGATCGTTTAGTCCCACGTAGATCGCGTCCGGTTCGGTCCGCGGAACCGCGAAAATCTGAGCGCGCACACCCTTGGCATCAGTCAGATTGCGCGCGGCCGGCACGTCGGCGCCGGCAGCCGGATTGTCAGCAGGGTTGACCGCATAAACCAAATAGTTTTCGTCACCGGCTTTGTCCTGCGCGAACAAAATATATTTGCCGTCGCGACTCCAGAAATATTGTGAAATGGGACGGCTCTTGTCCGCAGTAATGGGTTTCGCGCCGTCGAATGGTTCCTCAGTCCGCTTGACCCAAACATTGCGAGTGCCCTTGAAGGGCTTAACAAACGCAATGAACTTTCCGTCGGGGGAAATCTGGGCGCCGGAAATCTCCGGGTCGCCGAAAAATAGCTCGCGATCAATTATGGGAGGCTGCACTCCAGCTTGGCCGACAATCGCGCGCGGCGACGACAGAGTAAGCAGACCGGCACAGAGTACAGCAAACACAAATGCCAGGGATTTGCGGTAGAAACTTGTCATAGAACCTCTTTCATTAGATTTAAAGGGAATAGGAATCGAAACCGAAAGAACTAATACGCGCGGGGCGTACTCCTGGTTTCACGGAATCAGCCACGGATTTACGCCGACAAACGCAGATCACAACCAGGCGAGAAAGGGCAAGCCGGCGGGAACCTTTCAGGCCAGCTAAATCCGCGTCTATCCGCGGCTAATTTAGAGCGATTAGTTCAGTGAGGCAAACCCGCCATCAAGTGCTTCAATTAACTGATCAACGTGATCGGTGGAAGAGTTGAGCATCAGACCGGTGCGGATCACGTTGCCGTAGAGGCCGCCCTTGCCGATAAGCACGCCCCGGCGTTTGGTCTCTTCGAGCATCTTCGCAACTTCCTGCGGCGCTGGTTCCTTCGTCTCACGGTCTTTCACTAGTTCCAGACCCTGCATTAGACCCATGCCCCGCACATCGCCGATGACTGCATACTTCGCTTTCAGTTCCTCGAGCCGCTGCCGCAGGTAAGCACCGACGACGCCGGCGTTCTTCTTTAGATCGTCTTCTTCAATCACACGAATAACCGCAAGCGCGGCCGACATGGAGACTGGGTTGCCGCCAAAGGTCGAAAAAGTCAGGCCTGGATACTTATCGGCCACTTCCGGCGTCGCGATGGTGATTCCGATGGGCACTCCGTTACCAAGTCCCTTCGCGGAAGTGATGATGTCAGGCTCGACGTCCCAATGTTCAATACCAAACCACTTATCGCCGGTGCGGCCCCAGGCAGTTTGCACTTCATCAGCAATAAACAGGCCGCCGTGCTTGCGGGTGATCTCCACAGCGCGCTCAAAATAACCCGGCGGCGGCACGATGAAACCGCCGACGCCAAGTATCGGCTCCGCCATGAAGGCCGCTATCTCGCCGGTGGTTGTCGTCATAATCAGTTCTTCAATGTCGTTGGCGCAGGCGAGGCCACATTCGGGGTAGGTAAGTTTGAAAGGACAACGGTAACAATAAGGCGCGCGCGCATGAACAAAGCCGGCGACCTGTGCAGGCAAGGGCCGCCAGGGCGCGTGGCCCATCGCGGACAGCGATGTCGCTGAGCGACCGCTGTAGCTGTGACGCAGGACAACGATCTCGTGACGACCGGTAGCGAGCTTTGCTGCATGAACAGCAGTATCGTCGGCTTCGGTGCCGCTATTGGTGAAGAAAGATTTCTTCAGACGGCCCGGCGTGATCTGATGTAGTTTCTCTGCAAGATCTGATTGTGGCTGGTTGGCGTAAAGCGTTGAGGTATGTTGCAGCGTCTTGACCTGATTGATGATCGCTTCGTTGACCTTCGGATTTGCATGACCGATGCTGACGGTGAGCACACCGCCAAAACAGTCGAGATACTTGTTGTTCTGGTCATCCCAAACATGAAAGCCTTCGCCGCGCACGAGCGCGAGCGGCTCCTCGTAGTAGGTAGCGACGGCAGGGAACAGAAATTCTTTATGTTTGCGGACAGCTTCGGACATAGCGGCAGCTTGTTCAGTTGCATTCATTGTCTTTCCTCGCCCTCAGACTATCCCTTCAATTTCCTGATGATTGATTTTGCAAGATCTTCGTTGATTTCATTGTGACGAGGAACCGGCTGCGATTGTTTCGTCTGAGGGTTCATGTACCAGTCGTGTTTTCCGCCGTGCCGGACCAAGACGCAGCCCATCTGGTTCAAGGTCTTGATAAGACGCGCCGCTTCATTAGGCGACCGCCATCTCTTCAACTTTTCTTATAAAAGGCACGTCGCCTGATTCGAGATCGGTAAGCAAATCCTTCAAGTTTTCGAGTAATTCGTCTTTTGAGTATCCCTGGGTGCAGTAGTCGGGGTATTCATTTAGATAACCAAGAAAAAACCCACCTTCTTGCCAAAATGTGTATTTCACGGTTCTCATAGTCTTTTCCTCTAAGTTCAATACAGATTACCTTCGCGCTTGCGACCGGTGTAATCGACGTAGACGACCTTCAGTTCTGTATAAAAATCGAGCGCGGTCGATCCTTGTTCGCGATCGCCGATGCCGGTACCCTTGATGCCGCCAAAGGGAATATGTGCTTCGCCACCGGTCGTCGGCGAATTGATGTGCGTCATGCCGGTCTCGATCTCATCAACAAAACGGAAGATGCGAGCGGCATCGTTAGTAAAGATTGAGGACGAGAGTCCATATTCAGTGTCGTTTGCCACCTGCATCGCCTCTTCGAAATTCTTCACGCGCAGGACTGACAATACGGGGCCGAAAATTTCTTCGCGCGCGACACGCATATCCGCAGTCACATGATCGAAGACAGTGGGATTCACAAAGAAGCCTTTATCCAGTCCGTTTCCGGTAGCGCGCGAGCCGCCGCAAACAAGTGTGGCGCCATCTTCCCGTCCGATGTCGATGTATTTCAGGACGGTCTTAAACTGAGCTTCATCCACGCTCGGACCCATTTCGGTGTTCGGGTCCATCCCCTCTCCGATTCGCATTGAGCCGGCACGCTTGACTATGCGCTCGACAAATTCGTCGGCAATGTCTTTGACGACAACCGCCCGACTGGTGGCGGTGCAACGTTGTCCCGACGATCCAAACGCACCCTGCGCCGTTGATTCAACGGCGAGGTCAAGATCGGCATCTTCCAGGATTATCACGGGATTTTTGCCGCCCATTTCGCACTGGACCTTTGCGCCGCGTCTGGAGACTTCTTCGTAGAGGCGTATCCCTACCTCGTTAGAGCCGGTAAACGAAACCGCTTTCACCGCCGGATGATTGATGATCTCGTCACCCGCTTCCGAGCCTGAGCCCAACACCAGATTCAAAACGCCAGGCGGTATCCCGGCCTCCACGAACAACTCGACGATACGTACTGCTGTCGCCGGTGTAAGAGTCGCGGGTTTAAAGACGACTGTGTTTCCGGCTACCAGGGCCGGTGCTATCTTCCACACCGGAATGGCCACGGGAAAATTCCAGGGTGTAACGCAAGCGACTACGCCTAACGGCTGCTTTATGGTGTAGGCGAAGTTTGACGGCAGTTCAGATTGGATGGTCTCTCCATTCATGCGCCGGGATTCGCCAGCGCAGAATTCTGCCACGTTGATTGAGCGCTGCAATTCTCCGCGCGACTCAGCCAATGTTTTGCCTTCCTCGCGGGTCAGGATCTGGGCCAACTCTTCTTTGTGTTCTTCCAACAGCCGGGCCGCCTGCGCCACAATCCGGCCGCGCGATGGCGCAGGCGTAGCGCGCCAGCCCGAGAAGCTTTCCGCAGCAGACTCAACGGCGCGCCTCGCTTCCCCTCGCGTGGCCTGCTTCACCCTTCCAATCACGTCGTCGGTATTCGCCGGGTTGATGTTATTGACGCTCTTCGACGATGTGGACTCGACCCATTGTCCATTTATAAAGTTGCGATAGTCTTCCATTGAATATTAGCGGCGCCTCAAAATGTGATGCCGGAACTGAATGAACAGAAAATATATCACAATCTCTTTTGCAGCGCCGCGAGGGCGCTCGCGGCGGCTACAGTTTAAATATTGGTGAGGGCGTCTTTCTTTTTGGGAACGAAGAAGCTCTTGGTGATGTACGTTGTGTGAATCTCGATTCACACCGCGGCTTCAGCCCCGTGTCGTTTCAACTTTGGGTTTATTGAACCGTTTCAATGGTTTACCAGCCTACCCTCGCGGCGAATACTCGCCTGGTTTCAGTGTTCTTTCTGTCATTGCGATGCGGCGCCTGCACTTGCCACCGCGCCCCAGGATCGTTCAAAGTTACGGCTGTCAAAAGATGACTAACGAAAAAATAATCTGCAAGCAGGAAGCGACTCACAAGAATCTCGCGCAGCTAATGCAAACACGCGTGAGTGCGGCCCCTGACAAGCAGTTCCTCTTTTCCGAAGCCGACGGACGGAAGTTCACCTACGCAGAATTCGAGGCAGCTGTAGACAGAGCTTCGCGCTTGTTGGCGGTCGCGGGTGTGGTTAAAGGTGACGTCGTCAGTCTCTTAATGCCAAATAGCGTCGAATATGTCGTCGCCTATTTCGCTTGTTGGGAACTCGGGGCAATCGCTGGTCCGATAAACTCCCTGTTGAAGGCGCAGGAAATCTCCTATGTCATTTCTGATTCGGAAACCAGGATTCTGCTGATTCACCCTGACTTCCTTCCAACCATCGACAGTATTCGAAGCGAACTCTCAGGGTTGCGAATTATGGAATTTGACGACGAGGCTGCGACTACCAGAAATTTGAATAATCATTCAGGCCTTGCCGCTTCGACCAAAGCAGGTTTGTCTGACATTGACCTCGATAGCGAAGCGATCATCATCTACACTTCCGGCACCACGGGGAAGCCAAAAGGATGTTTGCTGACGCACGGAAATCTGATTGCCAACGCGAGACAAATCAGCCAGTGGCTTGGGTTCACAGAAGGGGACCGCCTCTTAACTATCATGCCGCTTTTTCACATGAATGCGGTGTCAGTTACCACAATGTCGGCTCTTTATGCGGGGGGCTCAACTGTCGTCAGTCCAAAGTTTTCTGTGTCCCGCTTTTGGCAAATCATCTCTGACTACCAGATCACCTCATTTGGTTCGGTGGCCACAATGCTTTCGATGCTGCTGCATACATATCCTGATGGCGTTCCTCGAGGCTTGAAGACAGATCAGTTGCGGTTTGCCATGTGCGGCTCGGCGCCCGTTCCCGCCGAAGTTATCAAACGCTTCGAAGAGACTTTTGATTGTCTGGTCATCGAAGGATATGGACTTTCGGAATCGACCTGTCGCTCCACTTTCAACCCGCCGGACGAACGACGGAGACCCGGCTCCTGCGGCAAGCCCATTGGAAACGAAATGAAGATCGTTGATGACGACGACAGGGAAGTAGCTAATGGGGAACTTGGCGAAATTGTCCTGCGCGGCGAGAACATTCTGAAAGGCTATTACCGGAATCCCGAGGCAACTGCTACAGCATTTCGCAACGGCTGGTTCCACACCGGCGACATCGGCTACCGCGATGATGAGGGTTTTTTCTATGTCATCGATCGCAAGAGCGACATGATCATACGTGGCGGCGAAAATATTTATCCGCGAGAGATTGACGAAGTCCTGTACCAACACCCGGCGGTCGCCGCCGCCGCGACAATCGGAGTGCCGGATCAACTCTACGGCGAGGAGGTTGCCGCTTTCATCATGCTCAAGGAAGGCAGTGAAGTGACTGAAGAAGAGGTCATCTCTTTTTGCCGTGCACGCCTGGCCGACTACAAATGCCCAAAGACTATTCGATTCGTTGCCGAGATTCCCAAAGGACCTACCGGCAAGTTACTAAAGCGTGAGCTTTCAAGCCTGTATTCTTCGTAGCCTTCGCAGGGTTAGAGAATCGGGCTTCGGTCTCGTCGCGCAAAACGCGACAATATTTTCAGCGCTTTCTTCTCTTAACAGACGTTTTCTCGCGTTGGCAGCAGTCGTCGTATCTCAGCGAGAAGTCAAAACTAAGAAACCCCGCCGGATGGCCGACGGGGGTTCTTTGTCTTTAGGGTTATGCAAGTTGAATTAGGCTTGTCCGAATGTCAGGTCCTCACTTCGTGATGTTTTGATACGATCCGCTATCCAACCGATAGCAAGCCACAGCGCGCACACTGAAACCATCACCAGCGAAAACCACTTTCCATACAGGCCGTCAGGCGAAAATTTTTCTGTAGCTGCGTGAAGCATATCGCTATTGGGAAGGAATCCAGCTTCGGAAAACTCGTGGAAAGAATAGATGCCAACCTGGACCAAAAAAAGCAGCAGGAATATGGCTGTGACCTGGAAGAATCTCCTGACGTTGATCAGGTGGCCGAATTTTGCCCAGCCCCAGGCAAATCCACCAGCAGCGCCAAGCCCAAGCAATGCCCCAGTGAGCATTTCGGAACCATGCACCTGCAATAACATGAGCGCTGTTTCCATCCCTTCTCGCGTAATCATTAGAAAGGTGAAGAGAAAAACTCCCGCCATGGCAGCTACTCGCGAACTTCGGGACGAGACGGCGCCAAGACGTGTCCGCATCCTTTCCTGAACCTGCGGTCCCGTGCGCCACATGTAAATTACGAGGCTACCGACCATTACCATCGCGACCAGCCCGAGAATGCCTTCGCGTAGCGATTCGTTCCCCAGAAAACTGCTTACATAGCCCCCAACGCCTGATCCGAGGGCGCTTTCCAGGGTTGAATCGTCAACACCGTTTCTGAGTACGTAGCCCAGCGCTGCACTTGCCGACAATCCCAGAACAAGCGCGCCATAGACAGCTGATGTCAGCCACCTTTGATCGGACTTGCGAAGATAAGACAGGATCACTGCGACGAGCAGAATGGATTCAAATCCCTCGCGAAAGACAATGATGAATGAGTTAAGCATGCAATCAACCTTTATAGGATTGTCGACCCGGTTAGCGGGTCGCCGTGCCGGGGATGCTGACGCTGGACGGAGTATAGCCTAATTGAAAACAGTTTTCAATTTCAAAACCTGCCAGGGCCGCGCCCTGTCGTTTGCCGAGGTTATTGAGAGGTAACTGGAATGATAGCCAGGTCGGCGCGTACGGGACCAAGTTCCGTGACGGCGGTGAGGCGAAGAGGCAGACGCCGTCGATCATCGCTAATCCAACCTCGGATTTGAAATTTGTCTCCCTGAACATCGTCAGTAGTGAGCGAAATCTGGATCGCGGGAATTGTCTGCGAACCGATTTGCACGTTTTCGCGCTTCAGAGCGCTGATGAAAAGCGTCTTCGGTTTGTTGTTCACGAGGATCGAGATTGCGTTTCGTTTCAATGGTGACAAGTTGAATGTCCGCACTACATAAAAAAAAGAAAGATAATCGTGGGTGCCAATTGGTATCTCGATCCGTTCACCGTTTTCGGTCGTAGCTGTCCCGTAGTCCTGGTTGATCGTGAGCTTACTGACAAAGCGGTGGCGGCCTTCATTAAGAGTCAGTTCCGTGCGGAAGGGAAGCAGGCTTTTGGCATCGACATAAGAGCTAATACTGTCGCTTGCCACGAACAGCTTTTGCAGCGCGTTCGTTGTTTGGGCGTTAACTGTAAACCAGAGACCCTGGTGATCGAAGTACTTCGAGCGCGCCCGGACTTGAAATGTCGCCGTGGCGATTGGCGCAGGAATATTTGGCAGAAAAATCTGGTAATTCAACTGTTCGCCAACCTTGAAAGGCAAATCCTCTGGCTCGGTTTCTTCGGTCGTGGGGGCGCTCGGAACTGCTATGGGCAATTGCGTTGGCGCCGCCGGCGTCGGTGCAGAGGTCGGTGTTGGAGAAGCGGTTGGCGGGGCGACGAAGGCAGCGCCTGCTAATTCAATCTGTATTTCACCCGCGCGAGCACGCGCAATGATCAGAAGCGGCATATGCCGTTGGTCGTCGCTAAAATAAGCCTTTAGAGTGTAACTGTCTCCCGCAAACTCATCCCTTATGCGAACCTGCGAAACAATGGCATTGAATGATCCCACGTTAGACTTGATCATTTCCCGGCCCGTCACCCGAGTTTCAACTTGATAGTTGCGATTTTCATTGCGAACAACCATTGAGTAGGTCGCGCCATTACTGAGCGGCAAAGCTCGCAGACGATAGATGGCAGCCAGATAATCATATGTCCCTGTAACTTCGCCATGTCGTTTTGACGTACTCGCGACTGTTCCTGCAGGCTGATTAAAGTCGGCGAGTGCCTCGGCGATGCGCGAAGCCTCACGAATTTTTTGTTCACTGTGAAATGGCAAACCGGTAACCGGATCAACGTAGGTGGTGTAGTCGTTATTTATGGCGAATAATGCGGCGCTGACCACGCCGTTGGTCTCGACGTGCCCTCTTAACTGAATGCCTTCGCGTCCGTAGAACCTTCCGCGTGAGGCCACCAGCAGCTCCACGTGAGCAGCGCTAATGAAGTTTGAAAAAGAGACGTTATAGGTCAGGCGTTCACCGACTCGATAAGGAGCCGGAGAGAAGGGTTGGAAAGGCGGTTCATTTGTCTGCTGAGCGAAAGACGGGAAAGCGAACGCTCCGAGTACCAGTAAAAGACAAGCGGCCGTGAGTTTCAAACGTTGAGTCACCTTTGAATCATAGTGCAAAATCCGATCAGAACAAATTGCCCAGCCTCTGCGCTTTATTGTACACGCGTCCCGTTGGATTCAGTTCCTTCATGTCGGCACGCTATTGACCGCCTTGATTTCCAACTCGTCAATAATCTGCTGTGCTGCGCGCGCCGGATCAGGCGCATCGAGAATTGGACGGCCCACCACAATGTAGTCAGCCCCGGCTATTATTGCGTCGCGTGGAGTCGTAACACGTTTCTGGTCGAAGAGCGCCGCGTCCGTTGGTCGAACTCCGGGGGTTACCACGAGAAAGTCAGGCTTCTGCACGGCGGACCGGATAGTAGCAACTTCGCGCGGTGAAGCGACGACTCCATCCAGCCCGCTTGCTTCCGTCAGCAGCGCGAGGCGTGCGACTAATTCTTCCGGTTTCAAACTTTGTCCCACTTCAGCAAGCGTGGTGGCGTTGGCGCTCGTCAGCACTGTGACGGCGATGATTAAGGGGCGCGTAAGTTCTTCGGAAACCGCACACTCAGCGACAACGTTCGCCGTGTGCCGCATCATTTCGCTTCCACCGGCAGCGTGGACATTGAACATAGAAACACCGAGACGCGTTGCCTCAACGCCTGCGCGCGCGACCGTGCTGGGAATGTCGTGAAATTTGAGGTCGAGAAATACGCGCTCACCGGAACTAATGATTTCGCGAACTAACGCCGGCCCAGCAGCGGTGAACAATTGTGATCCGATCTTGTACATTCCGACCATTCCCCGAAGCGTGCTTACCAGGCGGCGCGCTTCAGCGGCGGTCTCTACATCCAGCGCAACGATTAATCTGTCGCTCATCGCCTCTTCCTCATTCACCGCATCCGATAATTTTCGTTTTTCGGCTCTATTAAAAATCAGAACCGTTCTACATCGTCCAACTCACCTGGGTGACTCATTGATGTCACCTGGTTGATTATGTTCTGCGAGCGAACTCCTTAACTACACAACCCCAAGTTCTTTTGCATGCGATCCAACCGCCTCGTCAAGCGAAACGAAACCGTTGGCGGAGATAATTCGTCGCAGTCCCTCATTAATTCTCCTGGCGATTGACGGGCCCTCATAGATAAAGCCCGTATAGATTTGCAGCAAGCTTGCACCGGCGCTGATCATCTCCCAGGCATCTTCTGCAGTGAAGATTCCGCCTACTCCAATTAAAGGCAGCGAGCCCTCAGTCATATTGTAGAGCGTCGCAATCATTTCCCTGGACCGAAGCCGCAAGGGACGGCCACTTAAGCCGCCATCACCACATGCTTGCACCTCTTCAACGTTGGTTTCGAGCGGTGCGCGGGCGATGGTAGTGTTAGTGGCGATGAGTCCTGCAATACTATGTCGTCGCGCCACTGCCACGATGTCTTGCAGCTCTGCGCGATCGAGATCAGGCGAAAGTTTTACCAGAAGAGGTAAAACTCCTCGACCATCAGCTTGTTTCGACAATTCTTGATTACGTGCCTGGAGCGCTCGCAGTAGTTCTTCAAGTTGCTCTTCTCGTTGCAGCTCTCTTAACCGAGGCGTATTTGGTGAACTGACATTAACCGCTACGTAATCAGCAACCGGATACACCGCTTCAAAGCTCTTAAGGTAATCGGTGACTGCATCCTCGAGCGCAACTACCTTGCTCTTCCCGATGCTGACGCCCAGAACGCAATCAGGTTTATTGTTCTCGACGCGTCGAGCAAATGCAGCAGCGCCCTCGTTGTTAAATCCGGCGCGATTGATTAACGCCTTATCGAGTGGCAACCGAAACAAGCGCGGCCGCTGGTTGCCTGGTTGGGGATGATAGGTCACCGTGCCGGCTTCAATGAAACCAAAACCCAGGGCCGCTAGAGACTCGAGCGCCACTCCATCCTTGTCAAACCCTGCGGCGAGCCCAACCGGATTTGAAAATGTCAGACCAAAGCGTCGCAGCTTCCCAAATGGGCTGCGTTTGAAACGGTCATCCAATAAAGTCCTGGTAAGTTTTGGAGCCAGGGAAAGGGAATGCAGTGCCAGTTGGTGGGCTGTCTCTGGTGGCAAGCGAAAGAGTAGAGGTCGCAGCAATGAGCGATAGAGCATGAACGGCTCTGAGATGTCCTGCTTCGGCGTTTGCAAAAGCGAGACTAACAGAGGCTGTTAGATCAAGACAAGGTCAGCACTGCGGGTATTGGCTTACGCCTTAGCTTTTCCTTCTCCCATTACAAACGTCCGAAGAAACGCACGTCGAATTGAAGCAGCAACCTGAGCAACAATCACCGTCTGTTAGGCAACTACCCTGGTTTTGGGTGCAGGTCGCTTGTGCCCTCGCTGTGGGCACCAGAATCAAAGTAATAATGGGATTCGTCTCGCGCGTGGGAGTTGTGCCATTTGGTTGAACCTCGATGCAAAGTCCGGGCGATGGTTGCGCGACTTATAAACAAAGCAAGTTTTCAAGTCAAGCTTTTCTCAGAGTTCCTAATTCACTCGGCGGGTCGTTGCTTGTCACTCGTTCTTGTTCTTGTTAGTATCCCGCGAAATGGATTTCATCGAGAAGGCGCGCATCATGGATAGCCCGCGAATCAACCGCGCGCTCGCCCGCCTCGCTTCCGAAGTTGTAGAAGAAAACCACGGTGCCGGCGATCTCTATCTGGTGGGCATTCGGCGCAGAGGGGTGCCGCTGGCGGAACGCATGGCTGATAAGATTGCCGATCTCGAAGGTGATCGACCGCCAGTCGGGATCCTGGACATCACGCTCTACCGCGATGATCTATCGACAGTCGGCGCCAAGCCTATTGTTAACCGCACAGACCTGCCCGGCGACATTGAAAACCGCAATATCGTTCTCATTGATGACGTTCTTTATACGGGACGGACTATCCGCGCCGCACTTGATCAACTAATAGACTTTGGCCGGCCCAGACGCGTGCAGCTTGCCGTGCTCATCGATCGCGGCAAAGAGCATCGCGAACTGCCTATTCAAGCAGACTACATTGGCAAGTTGGTGCCGACGAAAAAAAGCGAGATAATCAAGGTGATGCTTCAGGAGTTTGATGAAGAAGAGGGCGTGGCAATCGTCGAACGACCGCCAGAGGAAACGGGTTAGCAACAGCGGCCAGCAATGGCCGCTTTTTTTGTATCAGAAGGCTTCGGACTTAGGTCTTTGGTCTTAGCATTTTTCGGAACTGACATTACGATCAAAAGAAAGATCAAAGACCCAAGACCAAAGACCAAAGACCGAAGTAAAAAAGATGGAAACAGTCTTCTCTAGAAAACATCTTCTGGGAATCCGGGAACTCGAAGCCGGCGAGATAACGCACCTGCTTGATACGGCCGAAACATTTCGCGATATCTCTCGTCGTGAAATCAAGAAGGTGCCGGCGCTTCGGGGACGAAC
>DASWDX010000129.1:0-2339 GCA_036395055.1 Pyrinomonadaceae bacterium
GACCTTCGGTCCTGCTACGTTTGAGGCGGGAGAATTCCCAAATTGGCGGTCCCTGGGGACATTGATTCGAGACCGCCGCAAATATAACATCAGAAATCGTGAGCGGCAACAGAAAAGTAATCTTTTGTACATAACTCGTGAAAGCGGGGCTCCAATGCTCCCCTTTTAATCGGACAAAAGGCACAATGACAACGATCTTACGGCAACAGGACGTCAAATCATTATGAAGGCATCTCAGCTTCTGGACAGCTTTCGCGCGCGATTGGTGCTTTTGCTGGTCGTCCTTCTGGGTCTGACACTGGGTGTCCAATACTATGTGAATTTACGCTCCGTTCGAGCAAACGCGCACATGCTGGTTGAACAGGAGCAGGCGATCATGGCTGGAGTCGCGCTGGGAGTTAACAGTATCTCCAGCAATAAGTATCTCGACCAAATCAAAAGTAATGTGCGCGAACCCCTGCTGGACGAGCATAACGGGCGCGTTCGTAATGTGCTTGTGGTCGATAGCAACGGAGACGTTCGGGACAGTCTTAGTAAGGACTACGCGCCTGGTCAAAACTCTGACAAAAGCCCCCGTTACACAAAGATTACCGACGTTCCTTTGCCTCCCCTACGCAACGCCGTTGAACTGACGGACGAGAACCAGCCACTACCCGCATGGTTGACTGCGTCGCACGCTCCGCAAGCCGGAGAACCGGGAGCGTTCTATTTTCCCGTGGAAACCCAACAGGGACGCTGGTATGTAATCGTCGTCCTCGGTTCGGCAAACACAGTGAAAGATATTCTCGAGCGCCAGGCTTCACGCTCGGCTTTTTACACGCTGATGCTGTTGGTCGCAACCACGCTTGTCACAGGCTTGTTTGTTTGGCGATTTACCCAGCCCATCAAAGACCTATCCGTTGCAGCGCGGCGCGTCGCCACAGGCGACTTCGACGTTCGAGTTCCGACCGACCGGCGCGATGAAATGGGCGCGCTCTCGGCCGCCTTCAACGAAATGATCGCCAGGGTTGGTCGCTTGCGGGAACTTGAGGGACAGCTTCATCAGGTTGAAAAAGCTGCTGTTGTTGGACGACTGGCAGCGGCCATCGCGCACGAAATCCGCAATCCGCTAAACTACATCAATCTAACTCTCGATCACCTTCGCTCATCCTTCGCACCGGAAGACGTAGCCAAGCGCGAGACTTTTGAACGCCTGGCGGATCAGTTGAAGTCGGAAGTGCAGCGAATTAATCGCCACATCACCGACTTCTTAAAATATTCGCGACCGTCAGCGCTGGAGCTCGAGCCTCTTGATCTTCGCGTGCAGGCGGAAGACGCCTTACGCGTGATCACCGGCCAGGCTGCGGAAAGCGGTATTGAGACCAACTTGACTGAACAAGGCAAAGTGCCACTGGTTGTCGCCGACAAAGACTCCCTGCGATCTGTGTTCACAAATCTTCTAATTAATAGTCTCGAGGCGATAAATGGCGGCGGGGGAAACGTCGGGATTAAGCTGTCTGCCGAAGCAACCGACAGAGTACGCGTCGAGATTACTGATACGGGACGAGGTATAGCTGCTGAGGACATTGCCAAGATCTTCGAGCCTTATTATTCCACGAAAGAAACCGGCACCGGGCTGGGACTTGCCATTGTCAAAAAAGCAATCGATGATCATGGAGGCTCGATCAGCGTGAGCTCAAAACAAGGGGGCGGCACGACGTTTACGATTATTCTGCCGACAACACCAGAGGACGCAGAAGGAAAGGCCGAAGGATGAAGGCGGAGGGATGAAACGGACTCGAACGCTTTGGTTGTTATTACATCCTTCATCCTTCATCCATAAACAGCATGGCGCGCAAAAGCATACTCGTAGTTGATGACGAAAAATCGCAGCGCGAAATCCTGGAGATGATTCTCTCCGGCGAAGGTTATGACGTAACCACCGCCTCCTCCGGTGAAGCTGCCATCAAGTTTGCCAAAGACCGCAGATTTGATCTTGCCTTAACCGATCTGAAAATGACCGGCATGGACGGAATTGAATTGCTACAACATCTGCTCGGTCTCGACTCCTCGATAATCGTCATTCTGCTCACGGCTCACGCATCGATTGAGTCGGCTAAAGAAGCTTTGCGCCGTGGCGCCTTTGACTATCTCGAGAAGCCGTATGACAAGACGGCGCTGCTCGAGACAATTGATCGGGCGCTGAAGCGGCTCGACGAGCTCGACACAGAAATTGTTTCCGCCTCACCCCGGATGGAGTCGGTCAAGCGGATGATTCTAAAAGTGGCCCGCTCAAACTCGACCGTCCTGATTCGTGGTGAGTCCGGCACCGGCAAGGAACTGATTGCCCGTGCCATTCA
>DASWDX010000130.1:0-17098 GCA_036395055.1 Pyrinomonadaceae bacterium
TGGGCGCATCGCTATCGCGCTTCGTCAAACTAACCTTGTCGTACCCGTCTTGCTTAACCAGTTCAGAAACAATCCTGACAGCTGTCGGTACCGAAAATATCATCCAGCCTTTAAATACTTGCACTTAGAGCTACGACCTAGCTAGGAAGTGTGCTTCTATGATCTCAACCGCGACGCTCGAACCTGCGAGGCAGCTCGCCAAGCCAGGAGAGCATCTGATTGCCTCCGTTCGTGGATCTTTCCCTGGTCCTACTCTGCTAATCCTCGGGGGCATTCACGGAAACGAGCCAGCTGGCGTGCTCGCTGCCGATCGCGTGCTGCCGCGCATTCAAGAGCGAAGAGCTGACTTGCGTGGCGAGGTAGTTCTGCTTCGAGGAAACACACGGGCGCTGGAGCGAAAAGTTCGTTACATCGATGCCGATCTGAACAGGCAATGGACGGCTGACAATGTTCGGAGGAGCGAGTCAGGGAATCGTGGTCGCCCGGAGATGTCGGAGCTTCTTGAGCAGGGCGAATTGTTTGCGGCTCTAAGGGAAGCGGTCAGCCGGGCTCAAGGCGATGTTTACTTCGTAGATTTGCATACCACCTCGGCTCCGGGAAAGCCATTTGCTACTGTCGGCGACACTCTCCGCAACCGCCGCTTTGCGCTGAGTTTTCCCTTAACGATTGTTCTGGGGCTGGAGGAACAGATTGATGGAACTCTGCTCGAATACCTCAACAATCTCGGTGCTATCACGATGGGCTTTGAGGCCGGGCAGCATGAGGCTATTACCTCTGTAGACCACCATGAGGCATTAATTTGGAACGCCACCGTAGCCACTGGAAACTTCCGCCGCGAGGATCTGGCCGAGTTCGATCATTGTCGGTCCCTGCTCAAGCGCACCGGCGGCGGGCGGCGAGTGGTTGAGGTACGCCACCGTCATGCGATCGTGCCGGAGGATGGCTTCCAGATGGAACCGGGCTTTAGGAATTTTCAGCCGGTACGGCGCGGACAGGTTCTGGCAAGAGATCGGAGGGGTGAGATCACAGCCCGCGAAACAGGTCTCATCCTACTGCCGCTGTATCAAACATTAGGTGATGATGGCTTTTTCCTTGGACGTAAAGTTAAGCATTTCTGGCTTAGTTTGTCAGCAATGCTCCGCAAGCTGAGGGTTGGTCATTGCATCCATCTTCTTCCTGGAGTTCGCCGCGATCCACTTAACGAAAACTTCTTGATTATCAACACGCGTATTGCCCGGATTCTGCCACTGCAGATCTTTCACCTGTTGGGGTTCCGTAGACGGCGCTGGATTGACAAAGATCTGGTAGTCAGCCGACGCTCTTATGACGTGGCAGGACCGACGAAGCTCATTTTCTGAGGAGAGTTGAAGGAACTTTCGCAAACCGCCGCAATAGCCTCCAGCTCATTCTTGCTGAATACTTTGCCGGACGGATTCACTGGCGTACAGAGGATGATGGCGCGCAAAGGGAACGTCTTGCGGTTCTTTAACTCTCGGCATCGAGCGCGTAGCTCATCGACGTCTAGTTCCAGCCTCTCACCATGAAGCAGCAGCACCTCCGTGGTTCCGCCCAACTCAGTGAGAATGTGCCGGTGGTACGGATAATAAGGCTCGAAAACGAGTGCGGAAGCGCTTGTGAGGTAAGTCTGCGCGATGGCTATGAGCGCTCCGGTTGCTCCGGGAGTGATTAGCAGCTGCAGCGGGTCGCCTTCTGGATCGATCAAGACTCCGTTAAACGTATTGATCTTTTCCGCGACCGCGCGACGAAGTTCAATTAGACCCTCCGCCGGGCCGTAGTGGTTCTGGCTAGCCGCAATGACACGACTAGCTGCCTCAGCCAAAGCGGGATTGATAGCGAGTTCCGACTGCCCTTGTACGAGATTGCCGCCGGACGGCACAAGTCGGGTGAGCGCTCGAATATCAGGTCGGGCTTTTCTCTTCATTGCTTTCATCAGCAGGGCCGGTTCTAAATTGTTCTGCGGTTCCTGGAGCTTTCATCCTCTCTCTAAAGCGTGGCTATGAGCCCCGCCACTAGAGCGCCGCGCCGCGCAATATCGGATATCAAGATGTGCTCGTTTGCGGCATGTGCACCGCCGCCGTCTATTCCAAGCCCGTCAAGGACAGGAACACCAAGCGCGGCGACAAAGTTGCCGTCCGACGCTCCACCGACCGATTGCTCTCCGAGTTCAAAGCCGAGACAAGCAGCTATCTCCCGCGCCTGCTGGTAAAGTTTCACTACGCCTTCGGTCCGCTCAAGAGGGCCACGGTTGATGCCTCCGTTAACCGTGAGGCGTACGCGTTCGTCAAATGATCGCAATCTGCTCATCAGTTCATCGACCCGCTGAGCTTCTTTCGTGCGACTGAATCTGACGTCGATTTCGATCTCCGCCTCCGCCGCGACCACGTTGCTGCGGGTGCCGCCTCGGACAACGCCAACATTGAAATTCGTGCCGCTCACGGGATCGCTCATCGAGTGAAACTGTTCGGTTAGACGGGCCACTTCCAGAATTGCGCTCGCCCCCGCTTCGGGATTCAAGCCAGCGTGCGACGCAATCCCGTGTGCCTTGACTTGCCACATGCCCACACCCTTGCGCGCCGTTTTCACTTGACCACCAGGCGCGGGCGGCTCAAGCACCAGCACCTGCGCCGCGCGCCGTGCCTCTTCTTCCACAAGCTGCCGACCGGTTTGGCTTCCTGCCTCTTCATCACATGTCAGAAGCAAAACCACGGGCCGTTTAGGAATGAAGTCCAGAGTTACCAAAGTGCGCAACGCTTCCAAAGCGAGCACGCAGGACGCCTTCATGTCGAAGATGCCTGGACCATATAGTCGCCCTGATTCCGCCTGCACACTCTGCGTTGATAACGTGCCGCGCGGGTGGACGGTATCAGTGTGCCCAAGCACCAAGGTTGTAGTGGCGTCGTTAGCTTGACCGCCGAAAGCCCGCACCCCCAGATGTTCGCCATAGTCAGGGACAGGGATTCTTTCGACAGAGCTAATCGCTGGAATAGTGCGAGCAGATTGGACGAGGAGGTCAACGACGGCGCGGCTGCCCTCGCAATCCCCTGACGGCGACTCGGTTTCGACAAGCTTGCAGATCGAGTCTACGATCTCATCTTGTCGGCTGGCGAGAAGAGTGTGCATCGCCATCAGTTCAGTCGTATCTAAATGGGTCATGATCTGCTGCCCCAAGCCAACTAATGGATGCTGTGGTCATAGAGCTTTTGCGGCACGATGGGCAACACGATGTATCAAGTAGATTCGCCCCTAAAGAAACCTTTTCTTTACCCGCCTACTTAATCTTCTTAGCTGGCTGATCGACTTTATTCTGGTGCAACACCAGATGTGTCACTTGTCCTTTGTCGTCCTTGACGAAAGTAATCTGGGCATCCACCACTGTAAGGAAAAAGTCCGTCTGGGTTTCCGCGAACAGCTCAAACTTGCCCTGGCCGGTTGCCTCGGCGAAAAACTGATCACCTTCGCGGCTGATGGTGATCACAAAAGTGGGGGCAAGCTGATATTCCCCGATGTAAGCATCGAAAATCTTTGCCTCTAGTTTGATCGCTTTGCGCTCCTTCGGTGCTTCGAGTTTGGCCAGTGGATACTGCCTTTCGAGCAAGTGACGGCCGATATCGTCAATGTCATTGGTCGAATTTGAGAGTACGACGACACCTTTCCGCCGCTTCTGATCAAAACCGATGAATGAGTGATAACCACCCGTGCCGCCGTTATGCCATACGAGTTCGGTGTCGAAATTCTTCAGGATATGCCAACCCAAACCAATCTCGAGATTGGGTACTCCCGTATCATGTTGCGATTGATGCGTCCTCCGCATTGCAGCCAGCAGCGGTGATTTCTTCAACCCCAGATTGGCGGCGACAAACTTCAGCATGTCGTTCGCCGTCGAGCGCAGCGCTCCCGCGCCAGCCAATGTCGGCAGATCCCAATTCGCATTGGGCCTACGTGTCGCGTCGTGGCCCGTTGCCAGACGCGCTTGCATCTCGGGCGTGAGCTTGATGCTAGTGCTGTCCATCTTGAGCGGCTTAGAGATACGCGTGCGGACCAGGGTTTCATAATCCGTGCCGGCGCGCAGCGCCAGGATATGACCCAGCAGTCCGGCGCCGAGGTTCGAGTACTCGTACTTTGCTCCAATGTCCCGGGTCAGCGTGTAGCCCGAGATAAACGCATACATCTGCTCGACTGAGTAATCGGCGTAGGGATTCTGAGGATCTTTGGGTGCGAAATTTCCAGGCAATCGCGGCAGGCCCGACGTCTGACTGGCTAGATCCAGCAGGGTAATCTCTTTGCCGGCACGAGTCGGAGTTTTTACCGACTGGGGAAGATACTTGGAGATTGGATCGCTCAAGTTAACTTCGCCGCGTTCGACCATGTCGGCCAGCAGTGTCGCAGTGAAGACTTTGGTGACCGAACCAATTTCGAAAACCGAATCAGCATTGACCGTTCGATCGCTATTTTGACTTGGCTTGCCATAGCCGATGATGCGTATCCCTTTGTCGTCAACCAAACCGACAACGATGCCGACGCTTTTCTTCGCAACGTCAATCCGGTCCCGCAGAATCTCCCGGATCTCATCATCGGTAATTCCAACTTGCGCTCTTGCGACCCTCGCCGGCAGCAATTCGAAGGAAACCAGTAGCGTGGCGATCAGAACCCGGTTGATTATTTGCTTCATCTTGGCTCACCTTCGCGCTTTGATTTTTGGACCTTAAATCTTTTCCCCGTACATGAGGAGGTAGACCCCAACCGACTGGTCGTTCCTGGATGCACCGCAGAAGTCTTCAATCTGGTATCCGGAAGATATCGCCGCTGTGAAGGCCCACCGCGTTGCCTCTCGCCACCTAACCGCCAAGTCCGGGCTTTCACGCTGCAACGTGTTAATGTCTGCAGGGATTTCTATTGATGTATACCTCTGAGCGGCGACTTGGGATGACTCCCCCCTTTGAGGCAAGTTGTTTGGGCCAACCGGGACGAGGCATCCGATGTGGTCGCGCTCAAGATTCGACGTTCTGCTTTGGTCTTTAGTTCGTATTCGCTCGTGGACGCGGCTGCTATCTAGTAGCCAGGTAACCCAGAGGCGATCGGTACCGTTACCGATCTGATGCAAGAAGCTTGATGTTGCCTCACCGTAGAAGTTGATCTTGTAAGCGTCGGCGACGACCCCGAGCTTTGCGAAGTTGAAATACGCATTCAGGCTTTGAAGCGGGTCGAATGTCCATGTCATCCGATTGATTCCTTGTGCGAGAGCTCGATCCCGCTGCGCTAACTTTAGTTTGTAACCGAGGTTGGCGTTCCGATAGGCGGGCCTAACTGCAAGCATGTGCGAATGGTGGACAATACGCTCGCCTTCACGCCCAACAAAACTGTAAGCGAAGCCGATTAGTGACGACCCATCAAACGCGCCAATCAGAATCGCGCCAATCTCCCGCGTCGCAGCAAGGACAGTGAGTGGGACGAGATCGCGATCGTCACAACCCCAAACTTCTTTCTGAAGCGATTCGACCTCTCGCATCTCCGAGATAAGTTCTATATCGCGGATAGTGATAGGAAATTTTTGGTGTACGCTCGACACGTTAATAACGAGATTAGATGTCTGCTTAAACCTGACGCCAAATGGGATTGAGAACGAGTAAGTGGACTTTCCCTGCCAGTTCCCACACGTGACAGCACGACTACTTTTCTAACTTAAGGCGAATCTCCGTTAGAGCCTTTCGGCTCGCGGTACCAGCGCGACCCAGAGGCGTATTCTCTGTCAGTTGGTCTCAGCCGAGTGAGCGCCCGCTTCGGATCGATATGAGAGCAAGCTACGTGGATCGCGTTTATCGCAGCCGTGGGAGCCACATACGAATTAAGAAATGATGGACTGACGACAGAAGCAACCACATGAGTGTCGCAGTAGCGTGCTATTGGCGTTGTGTCGCTGTCAGTAATCCCGAAGGTCGGTACCCCCTGTTTTCTGGCGCGCAGGACCGCCTCGACCGTATCCCTCAGACATTGGCCGAAGCTGATGGCCACGAGCACATCTTTCGGGCTCAAGACTTTAACCTTATGTTGCAGAGTACCGGTGCTACCAGTCGGAGCCTCAGCATCAAACCCAAGCGCCGACAATCCATAAGCCAGGTAAAAGGCCAACGCAGCGGCGAAATCTAACCCGACAACGAGAACACGTCGCGAGCGCTTGATCAGTTTGGCTAATTCTATTATGCGCTGTCTATCCAGCTCCGATTTCAAAATATTTACATTGTCAAGGGCCTTCTCCAGAGCGTGATCGATGTGATCAGCGACGCTTCGCTTCTCTCGCGTGGCCGCTTTCAACACTGCGTAGGGCGTGATCCGTGATACGAAGTGCTGGCGGAGGTCGGCTGCGAAATCCGCATAGCTCTGGTAACCGAGGACTTGAGTGGCTCGCAGGATGGTCGTTGCATCGACGCGATAGCGTTTGGCTAGTTCACGGGAAGAGAGGAAACAAGTCTCATCTGCTGAGTCAAGGATGGCTTGGACCAGCCGCTGGCGACGTGGGTTAAGCCCTGATTGCGCTTGGGCGAAACGGGCCTCGAGGACGGAAGCTTTCCCGTCAGTGTTGTCAGAACTATCAGAAGAGCTCCGTGTCTGCTTGCGCGAGTTAGACCTGTTCATCTCTCACCTCTCCATTAATTAGGTGATTCCATTCCTAACTATCCAGATTATTACCGCAGCAATTTCAGATCAATCTGAAAGCTCAACCTGTCCCCTCAGGTGATGTCTGCACCCATCGTCACACTTCGGAAGAACGTTGCCCAACGGCAAGATAGCAAATCGCGGTACGACAGACAAGACGCTATTGCAGCATCTGTAGCGTTATTGACTTTTTGCAGCACTTGCGGTATATGCATGTCCGTTCAACCCAGATCTCCCCGTGGCAATCGAGAATATTCCTATGACCCCCCAACGTCACTTTCGTTTAATTATCCTTCTGCTTTTTGTGTTGGTCGCCTTCCTTCCTGCTTACGCACAGGAGGCACCGCTCAATGGATTTGATGATTACGTCAACAAGGCGCTTCGCGAATGGGAAGTGCCGGGCTTGGCGATTGCGATTATAAAAGATGATCGGATCGTGCTGGCAAAAGGCTACGGCGTAAGAAAACTTGGTGATCCCACGCCGGTCAACGAACGCACGCTTTTCGCCATCGGCTCGTCCTCGAAGGCCTTCACCGCGGCGGCGATTGCGATGCTTGTGGACGAAGGCAAGTTGAAGTGGGATAACCCGGTCACGAAATATCTACCGGGGTTTGAGCTTTACGACCCTTATGTCACTCGCGAACTGACAGTCCGCGATCTGCTGTCTCACCGCAGTGGACTCGAACGCGGCGACTTCCTGTGGTATGGCACTGAGTACGACCGCGACGAAATCTTGCGCCGCGCACGCTATCTCAAGCCGACCTGGAGTCTGCGGAGCACGTTTGGCTACCAAAACCTCATGTTCCTGGCAGCCGGACAGCTCATCGCCAAAGTGAGTGGCAAGAGTTGGGATGACTTCATCCGACAACGCATGTTCACCCCATTGAGCATGACTGCGAGCAGCACGAGCATTAGAGATCTAAAGAACGCCGACAATGTGTCTTCTCCTCACGCCAAAATTGAAGACAAGGTTGAAGTGATCCCCTGGCGCAACATCGATAACATCGCGCCCGCAGGTTCAATCAATTCTAGTGTCGTAGATATGGCCCAGTGGGTGCGACTGCAACTCGCGCAAGGGGAATATCAGAAGCAGCACCTCCTAAGCTCTGGCGCCGCTAAAGAGATGCATACCTCGCAGACAGTGATTCGCCTCGAGCCTCCCCTTTCGCTTTTTTATCCTGAAGCTCATTTCCTGAATTACGGACTCGGTTGGTTCCTTCAGGACTACCGCGGACGCAAGGTGGTTGAGCACGGTGGCGCCATCGACGGAATGAGGGCCCAGGTTGCAATGATCCCAGAAGAAAAACTCGGCCTAGTGATTCTCACCAACATGGGCGGCACTATCCTCCCCCTTCCTCTCATGTACAGAATCTTCGACGCATACCCGGGCGCGCCGCAACGCGACTGGAGCGCGGACATGTTGAAGACCGTTAAGGGCTTCGAGGAACAAGGCAAGGCGGCGCAGAAGAAGGCAGAAGCGGAGCAGGTCAAAGACACCCGACCGTCGCTAGCGCTGGCCGAGTATGCGGGGACATACAAGAATGACCTTTACGGCGAAGTGAAAGTAACTCACGAGAACGGCAAGCTGGGTGTGCGCTTTGGCCCGTCTTTCATTAGCGGTTTGGAGCATTGGCACTACGACACCTTCCGGGCAAAGTTCGTCGCTGCGGGTGGCGCGAAAGTTTTTATGAGTTTCGCGCTAAACGCGCAGGGCAAGGCAGAAACGCTGACACTAAATCTGCCTGGTGTGGCGGAATATCCTTTCAAACGAGCAGCGGACACGGCCACCACGGCCTCGGTTTCTCTGGGTGAAGAGGAGCTCAAGAAGTTTGCTGGCAAGTATGAATTGAAGACTCCGCCAGTCGAGGTGAGCGTAGAGATTGTAGGCGGAAAGCTCAAGGCTATGGTGCCAGGCCAGCCCGTCTACACGCTCGTGCCGGTTGCTGCGAATCGATTCAGCATCGAGGGAGCACCTTCTGGCTTCTTCATTCAATTCGAGATGGCTGAAGGCAGGGTCAAAAGCTTGACCCTGATCCAAGGCTCAGGGCCGAGCCTCGTCTTACTGCCCAAGCAGTAATAGAGCTCTGCATCCAGTTGTCACATTTTGACATGCGAGAAGATTATCGGCGGCCGGAATCGCACGACGTCGACCTTAAATCCATCTGACCGACTACTTGCCTGGAGGTAAAGAAAAGTGATGAGAACCACGCAAATCATCTTAGGACTGAGCTTCATCTCTCTGCTTTTTAGAGAGGAGGCAGAGGCTATACACAGGACTGTCCTAACACCAAGCTACAATCTGAGAGGAGCAGGCGGGCAAGCCAAACTCAGGAGGGGTTGTTCCTCGCTGATAGGACTTTTCGTCACTCTCTTCATGCTCCACCTCTCGTCCGCAGGCGTAACGGCACAGACCACGACTTCGACTATCGAAGGAACGGTGAAAGATCCTCGCGGCTCAGTAGTTGCCGGCGCCCAGATGAAAGCCAGTTCGGCTTCCCTGGCCATCGAACGCACTACTTCCACCGATGAAAATGGTTTCTACCGGATCACCGCATTGCCGGCGGGAACTTATACGCTCACTGCGTCAGGAGCCGGCTTTGCCAACAGCAATGTTGGGAGTGTCGAACTAACCATCAATCGCACTCTGACTTTGGACGTTCAACTGGAAGTCGGCAAAGTGCAGGAGCAGGTTAGCGTCACCGCAGACGCGCAGTTGATTGATTCCACCTCGTCGGCAACGGGAACGACTGTTACTCCGCGCCAAATCACGGAATATCCCGTCAATGGTCGCAACTACCTCGACCTTTTGCAGCTCGTTCCCGGAGTCGCCATCAACCGGCAATCCAGCGGCGATAATGCGAATCCGGTACTAGGAGAGCGGAGCGGCAACAACAATTTCTTTATCGACGGGCAGCCGAACAAGGACACCGTCAACGGCGGCCCTGCGGCGCAGTTTAATCAAGAAAGCATTGCCGAGTTTCAGGTGCTAACGACAGGGTTCAAGGCCGAGTTCGGACAGGCATCGGGGGCGATAGTCAATGTTATCACCAAGAGCGGCGGGAATGCTTTTCACGGTGTCGGGTCGCTGTTTCACCGTAACGAAGCTTTCGATTCCGTCAACTCGCTGGATCCAGCGGTGAGGGATCCACTGCATCTGCGCAGATTCGACTATAGCCTGGTGGGCGGCGGGCCGATCCTTAAAGACAGAATTTTCTTCTTCGGTTCATCGGAACGGATCACAGAGGATCGTGCCATTGATTTCAAATACCCGGATCTCGGCACATCGGCCGGAGCAGCGTCCATCCTTCAGCTTCTGCGCAACCAGGAGAACCCACTTGATGTTCCACAGCGCAGCCGAGCAACCCGGAATTTTTTTAAGCTCAACGAACAGTTTGGACGACACCAGTTGGTTCAGGAAGTGAACTACACAAATGAATACGCCAGGGGCTCGGGATCCGGATTACCGTCAACTCGAACCAGCACAAGCGGCCGCCATTTGCTATTGGGGTTTGGCGATACAATGCTGCTGGGTGACCAGGGCAATCCGTGGATAGTAACGCTCCGCGGTTCTTATCGCGGCGATCCGTCCGATAGTCGGCCTGCCATCCGGAGTTCACGGGGACTACCCTACTAAACGCCTTCCCCACGCAGCAGATTTGTCCTCCGACGTGTGGGTTCTTTAGCACTCTTCCAGGGATAAGCTTTGGTAATTCGTCGACACCTTCGAATCTGGACCAGAAATACACGTCATTAGCGGCCAACGTAAACAGGGTTTTTGGCGATCACGACCTTAAGTTCGGGTGGCAGTTCCTACGTACCAAAGTTGACGGGCTCGATTCTCAAGTATTGACAAACCAGCTATTTGCCACAATCGATGATTACCTTAACCTTGGCCCCGTAAACAGCGGCATTTTTTTGCTCCTGGTGGCTGGGGGCGCCACGCCAGAAGCCAATCAGATCCATTTGCGGAATAATTACAACGGGTTGTATGTGCAGGACGATTGGAAGATCAGAAAGAATCTGACTGTCAATCTTGGGCTTCGCTGGGATCATGATAGCGAGTTCGACGCACAGAAAAACTTTTCTCCGCGACTGGGCGTCGCCTGGTCGATTACGCCGAAAACGGTTATTCGTTCACACTTCGGCGTGTTTTATGATCAGTTCCGGCTGGGCTTGGTGGAACAGATTCCCGGATTTGGCGGCAGCGACCGGAGAGTTGTTCAATCGTTATACTTCCCACGGGGATTTTATGGGTCGCCCAGTTTAATCTCCAGCCTGGCCTTCGCCGTTGGCCTTCCGGGTCCTTGCATTTCGAACCGCCTTACCGACGCGCAGATCGCTGGACCTCCAGTAGTAGGTTGCCCATTTGGAGGGCCGATGGTTGGGGTTGACAGGTTGAACAGAGTGGTTGCGCCAGGTCATGCGTTCATACCAGCCAATACGATCATCAACGTCAATAATGTGCAGTCGCTTACTGGCCTCACGCCGGCCCAGTACCTAACACAAGCCGCGGCGGCCATCGGCCAGCCCGCGGGATACTTTGAATGGGGACAATTTGGGGTGTTAAATAATCCAATTATCCCTGCTCAGGATTTGCCTACGACGGCTGACGGCACATTTAGGACTCCCCATACGCTCGGTTTCAGCGTAGGCGTGCAGAGGGAGATAACAAAAGACATAGTGTTCGAGGCCAACTACTTTCACCGCCAAATGCGGAATCTTCTGGGTGTTAGGCTCAGCAATCTTGCTTTCAGGTCTCGTGTCGCGGGTATTGGCCGAAGCTTTGACCCCCCCAATACGACGGGAGAGATTCGAACATTCGGTCCCTTCTTCAAGGGCAAATATGACGCACTGGTCGTGAGCTTGAATAAGCGCCTCAGCAAGCGCTACCTTCTTGGGGCGAATTATACCTTTGCCAAAGCAACCGACAACTCGCTTGGCATATTTACAACTCCTACGGACAACTTCATCGGGATCGCTCCGGTGGTTACGGAACCGTGCCCGGCCTCGAATCCAACCTGTACGCGGCAGACAAATGCGAACGGATCGTTTACCAGCAGGAACGGTAATTTCGTTGCAGCGGCGGGAACGTTTGTCAATGGCCCGAATCTAGACAAAGGCAAGTCAAGCTTGGCCCTGGATCATATCTTTCAGGTCAACGGGCTGGTGGATCTTCCGTGGCAATTTCAAATCAGCGGCATTGTTCGCGCACAGAGCGGTTTTCACTTTAGCCGCTTCGACGCTTTGAACAGAGACCCAGACGGCAACGGTAATTTCAACGGTATCGATTTTACGGCGGGGAGAAATGCCTTCAACGCGCCGCCATTCGTCAATGTCGATTTGCGCTTCTCCAAGCGTTTCAACATCCGCGAACGAGTCAAGGCAGAGATACTCTTTGAGTTTTTCAATCTGTTGAATCGTCAGAACCCAGCCTCGGTCCAGAACCGGGAGAACATTGCTACCCAACCCTTCGGATCGATAACACAGGTGCTGCCGGGACGTGAAGGACAGGTTGGATTCAGAATTTCGTTCTGAGTCGGCTGCACAGACTTCCTCTCCCTTATGGGGAGAGGTGAAGGGGATCGACCTGGCGGCTCTTAGTAGTGACTGATGTCTTGCTCGGTTTCATGTCTAAACCCTCACGCAGGGCCCTTCTCCCAAAGGGAGAGGAAACAGAACGATTCGCTACTAAGCGGCTGCTGTTCCAACAGACCAAACTCTTGGCTTTTACCATACGCCTCGTGAGAAATCATCAATGAATTCAGAGGAATCGCTAATGGATAAAGCCATATCAGCCATCATGACAATCTTTTCGCGCCTACGCGTTGTGCTGATCGGCTTCGCAGTCGTTGCGTCCCTCAATGCCCAGCAAGCCACGAACTCGGTCTTCAACGCCACCGAGCCCATGATCTCGATGCGTGATGGGGTGCGTCTGTATACACAAGTGTACGTGCCAACGCCTGCCCGCGAACAGCTCCCGATCCTGCTGCTCAGAACTCCTTACGGAAGCGGTGAACTCAGTTCGGCGCGCATAGCGGCTTCGCTGCCAGAGTTAACAGCGGACGGCTACATCATCGTCGTGCAAGACATCCGCGGGCGGTTCAAGTCGGAAGGGCGGTTTGTCATGCTGCGACAGCCTCGCGATCCCGTATCGGGTCACCCATTCAATGAGTACATAGAAGAGAACATTTTCAAACCGCTCGGCATGACGCATTCAACTTTCGTTCAGCCCTTACCAGCAACTCTGGCTCCCTATATGTCAAACGGTTATCAGATAGCATCTGATGGACCGAAGCCGTTTGAAATGGTCGTCGCTTTTCCAGCCGGAAGTCTGAGCAGCACTGCCACGGATATGGCTCAATTCATGATGGCGCACCTTCAAGACGGACAACTGGGCAGCGCCCGAATTCTTCGCCCGGAGACGGCGCAACTGATGCATAGCAGACAGTTCGCTTTGGACCCGGCGGCCAATGCGATGGCGTATGGCTTCTACGAAGAATCACGCAACGGACACCGCATCATCGGACACGCTGGGGACACCCAGTATTTCCATACCGACCTACACTTGATTCTGGATGCGGGCATTGGATTTTTTGTTTCCCATAACAGCTTAGGGAGAGAGCAACCCCTGCCACGAACAACGATGTGGGAAATGTTTCTTGACCGCTATTTTCCTTCGACATCTCCTGCGGAACCTACGTTTGGCAGCGCGAAAGCAGATGCTAAAGCAGTTAGTGGCACATATATGTTGAGCCGCCGGAGCGAAACATCCTTCTTGAAAGTGGCAACCCTGCTTGGAGAATTCACCGTCTCCCCAGTTGAGGACGGGATGATCGAGGTTGCTCAACTGACAGGCCCGAATGGGAAGCCCAAACAATGGCGCGAAGTGGCTCCCATGACATTTCTCGAGGAAAACGGGCATGACAAACTTGTCTTCAAACCGGACCAGAATGACCGCATGCAGTTGATCTTGCCCTACCCGTTTTTTGTCGGTCAACGAGTTGGACTACTCGAGAACAATAAGATTCTTTTATTGGTATTAGGTATTTCGCTTTTCCTCATGCTTCTGACTCTTGTGTTGTGGCCGGTCGCGTGGTTTGTGCGGAGGCACTACAGCCACAAGCTGGCGCTAACGTCAATGGAACGGCGACTGCGTTTGGCAGTGCGAATCGTATTTGTGTTGGATCTTTTATTTATGGCGGCTATGACCGGTCTTGTTGTCTACGCCTCGACGCATATCGAGTTCCTCAGTGATCGTGGGAATACTTGGTTTCATCTTGCGCAGGTGATCGGCGTTCTCGGAGCGATTGGAACTCTCGTGGTGCTCTATAACGCGATCCAGACTTGGCGGAACCGAGAGAAGAGAATCTGGGGCAAGCTCCAAGCCACACTCTTTGTGCCGGTGTGCCTCGGCTTCCTGTGGTTCGCTTTTGCGGGAAATTTATTACATTTCAGTTCGAATTATTGAAGCAGTGCTTGGGAGTGTCACCGGCCGGTAACTAAAGCAAACAGTCTTCATCTGAGGTTCTTATGAATTTACACCTAGAGAGAATCGAACTGAGGGAGATCGAACTGCCGCTGCTCTCTCCGTTTGAAACCAGTTTCGGTTGCACTACGCAGCGTCGCATCCTAATCGTGAGGGTGTTCGACAAAACCGGCGCGTCCGGTTACGGCGAATGCGTGGCCGCCGAAGGACCTTTTTACAATCATGAAACCGTCGACACCGCATGGCTAATTACCGCTAAGTACGTCGGACCGCTTCTGACACAAGCTCGCGTCGAAACGGCCAGGGAAGTGAATGCCGCGCTCACACCAATTCGCGGCAACCAGATGGCCAAGGCTGGAGTCGAGGCGGCGGTTTGGGATCTTGAAGCGAAACTCGCGGGCCGTCCACTCTGGCAGCTTCTTGGAGGCGTACGGGATGAGATCAACTGTGGCGTTTCGATTGGTTTACAGAAAACCACGGAGACCTTGATCGACAAGGTCACTCACGAACTGGAGTCCGGCTATCAGAGAATCAAAATCAAGATCAAACCGGGAAAAGATATTCAGTTAGTCGAAGCAGTTCGGAAACGATTTCCTGACATCACGCTGTCTGTTGATGCAAATTCCGCCTACTCTCTTAATGGGGACTTGAGTGTGGTTAAGCAGCTCGATCAGTATAACTTGCTGATGATCGAGCAGCCGCTGGCACCCGGTGACCTCATTGATCACGCAAAATTGCAGCGAGAAATAAAGACGCCAATCTGTCTTGATGAGTCAATCGTCAGCCTCGCTGATGCTCGTCATGCTCATGAGTTAGGTTCATGCCGAATCATTAACATCAAGCTTGGGCGCGTCGGGGGGCACACAGAAGTTCGACTGATTCAAGCTTTCGCGGTTGAGCAAGGGATACCCGTATGGTGCGGCGGGATGCTCGAGGCAGGAATCGGTAGAGCGCACAATATCGCACTGTCGACGCTCCCGGGCTTTACGCTGCCGGGAGACGTGTCAGCCTCGGCGCGCTACTGGGAAGAGGACATCATTGACCCGCCGGTGACGGTGAGCCGAACAGGCACAATCAAAGCGCCAACAGGTCACGGCATCGGCTATGAAGTTAATGAGGATCGCATCGAGGCCTTAACGGTCCGGAGGGAGACTGTTCGCTTGGAGTAAAAAGAAACTCGGAATGACGAAGGACGAGTCTTCACATCAAACGGCAACATTGGAGCGCACGCTCGGCTTGCGTGACCTTATTCTGCTGATCATTGGAACCGTCATAGGCTCGGGAATCTTCATCGTGCCGGGTACCGTGCTGCGTCAAGTCCAAGGCGGTGTAGGCCTAGCGATGCTGGTTTGGTTCGCCGGCGGAATCCTCTCGCTGCTCGGCGCCCTGACCTACGGGGAACTCGCCGCGATGAACCCCAAGGCGGGCGGAATTTACATCTACATACGCGACTGTTTTAGTTCGCTACCAGCCTTTCTGTACGGTTGGACGCTCTTCCTCGTCATCAGCAGTGGCTCCATCGCCACGCTTGCTGTAGCATTCAGCGCCTACCTCGGTGAGATCGTTCCACTGACGCCGGCACTCAGTAAGTTAATCGCCGTCGCGATGATCGTCATCGTGACGGTCATCAACGTGCTCGGTACTCGCGAGAGTGCGAACGTCCAAAACTGGACCACGGCAATCAAAGTCGCCGCGATCCTCATCATGAGCGCGGCACTGCTCTGGCTCGGGCGCGGCTTGAGGGGGGTCGGTTTGACCTTATGGCCCGCCGGAGATGGCGCCTCGCTCGCTACCGGCTTCGGGCTCGCGATGATCGGTGTTCTGTGGGCTTATGAGGGTTGGCAGTATGTGACCTTCAGCGCCGGTGAAACCGTCAACGCTCAGCGTAACTTCCCGCGTGCGTTGTTAATTGGTTCGACAGCTCTGATTGGCATATATCTGCTCGCCAACGTCGCGTACCTCGCCGCGCTCGGCCCGACAAAGGCGTCGCAAGCTAACAGCATCGCCGCCACTGCCGTGACGGCGGTTGCCGGACCAGGGCCCTCGAAGTTCGTTGCGCTAGCGATTCTGATTTCGATCTTCAGTGCGGCGAACGGCATCGTGCTGACCGCGCCGCGCGTCTATTACGCGATGGCCCGCGATGGCCTCTTCTTTCATCGTTTGGCTGAGGTTCACCCGCGCTTTCGTACGCCAGCCTTCGCCGTGCTGGCCGGGTCGACATGGGCCGCGGTCCTGGCCGCGACCGGGACTTTCGAGCAGTTGTTGACCTATGTCGTCTTCAGTGGCTGGCTCTTTTACGCGCTGGGCGCGGCCTGCATCTTTGTCTATCGCAGACGAGCATCTGAAGTTGCGGTCCCGTATCGCGTGCCAGGTTACCCGTGGACGCCGCTGCTTTTTATCCTTTCAGCAGCAGCCCTAGTCATCAATACGATTGCGACGCAACCCGTTCGAGCTGCCGTGGGGCTCGGTGTTGTCGTCCTTGGTACGCCGGTCTATTTCATCTGGCGCTCGCGACTTAAACCTGGAACCGAGACTCCCGAAGGACTGTAGGCAATGAAAAGAAGAGACTCGCTGCCTCTGATTTCCCTATTGCTCCTGGCATTTATTGTCGCTGGCATTGCCTCCAGCACAACGATCCCAGCTTTCGGCGCCAGAGGACACGCTAAGTCTCAATCTGCAAGCCCATCTGCGCTTGAAGAGAGGATCAAACGAGTTGAGAACGACCTGCTGCCGCCTTTCGTTATCAAGGGACAACCCAGTGCGCCGATGAAGCTTGCTGATCGGATGAAGTACTACAACACGCCGGGCATCAGCATAGCGGTTATCGATAAGGGTCGTGTCGAATGGGCGCGCGGCTACGGCGTTCGTGAGACGGGCGGTAGCGAAGCAGTCACACCCGAAACTGTTTTTCAAGCGGCATCTATTAGCAAACCCGTCGCA
>DASWDX010000131.1:0-3061 GCA_036395055.1 Pyrinomonadaceae bacterium
GTTCTTATTGAAGCTGTACCAGCCGGAACCTTTGGCTTCAACGCTCTTTAGGTATCGGTCACGATAGAGTTTCCCTCCATCGTTGAGCACATCATGTTCCCCGGGAACATAAAATACGTCCTTAGTTCGGCAGCTCTTGAGTAATTCATCGAAGGTGTCGAACTCCTCCGGCTTCGACAATTGCGTGACGTCTCCTGTGTGGATAAGGAAAGACGGTGGAGTAGGCATCGCGTTAATGCGATCCAGCGCAATCTTGAAAGTCTCAGTGACATCCTTGTTCGCCGCCTTGTTAAAGCCGATATGGCTATCGCTGATCTGCAGAAAGCTGAGATCGGTAGCCTTGGGCAACGACGATCCTGTCTTTGCAATTTCAGCAAGCGTCTTTGACGCAAGCACGCCGCCGCTTACTGTCCAAAGCACTCCCGTGCCGGCCCACGCCATGCATTTTAGGAATCCGCGGCGATCAATCCCGTCGTGCTCGTGATCGTGAGAAATGTAATCTGACATATGTTTTGTTCCTCTTAGGTTGGTTGGTTTGATGTTGGTTCCACTTGTCCTTACTGATTCCGCGGCCTTTTATTCCCAAAATTAAATCGCACCACTTTCAACCCCGCTGACAAACCCACCCAGGTGCCCGGCGATTGCGATCAACAGCACCGTGGCAAGAGCGAGAAGGATATAGATGATGCCCGGCGTTCGTTGTGGAAATTTCCGCTGGCGAAGACGCCAGCCACAGAGCAACCAAATCATTCCGCTTGCGGTCAGGGCAAAGAGCAGGTGCAGAAGCAGGTTTCCTTTAAGCTTCGATCCTTCCAATTGCCATTGCCATGCGGTCAAACCGGTCGCGATGGCGATTGGCGCCGTCAGCGCAGCAGCAAGAAGGTTGTAATATGCCGCCTTCGCCATCGTGGGATTGCTTCTCCAGATGGCGAGCAGATCAAACGCTACACTGATAATAAACAACGCAATCGGAAAGTGAATGATCACCGGATGTTGCGCGTGTTTCGCGAGCAGAGCGGCTTTTAGGTCAAACGGATTCATGGGATCCTTTGTGAAAGCTTGCGGAGATTTTCCAACACTCAGCTACCTGCTATCCTCCTGGGTGATTCCTTGTCTCTCGAATCCAAGTCGACGATTGTTTGCCGGCCGGCCTTGATGTCGACGCGCACTCGGACATAGCTGTCCCTCTCCGATCGACCTTCGATCACGTAAGATCCCGTTGGCAGTGTTACGACTTCGGGAATTTCATCGCTGCTCGAAATGTGATTTTCCACATTCTTAAACAGCTTTCCATCAGTCGTGTAGATCGCATACGAGCTGTGTGCATAGTAAGGCACGCCACCGTCGTCGAATGCATCCGTGGCCGAGTAAACCTGGAGCAAGCCTTGGGATAACTGTCCCACTTTCGCCTTGCCCCTAACCAGCGCCGTTTTCTCTGTCTCGCTGCCGCGCGTAGTGCCAAGAAGCGCTACAGCAACAAACATCACAACCGCAAGATTTCTTGTAGTCACATATCTGAGAAGCGGTGTGAACGTGGATGCGTAGCTGTAAGTCTGTTTATGATTTGTTTTCATTGTTTGTTTTTATTACCTCCACCCATTCATACCGATTTGCTGAGCGAATATTCCCGCTCGAGGGAGCCGGTTCTCGAATCGAATAAGTTGCCGAAAGAATCGCTCCGATTCGTTCGACGGAGCGCGGCGCGACTATTGTGGATGGGCTAGCGTGCTATCGTCTTACTAACGACCAGGAATATCGTTAGTGATGGGGCGTCCGCGTTTCGAACTGCTGCTTAAAAAGTTGCAAATCGTTAACGTTCACGTCCGAAACAGCCCAGTAGTCAAAGTCCGAGTCAGTCCAGTGCAGAAGCTGATATCCCTGGCGCGTTATCGTTTTCGGAGCTTTTGCTTCGTCCGACGCCGCTGGCCAAACAAAAAGGTTGATAAAGTGTTTGCGTCGTTCGTAAACCAATGCCGCAACTGGCCTATTATCCAAGTAATCCAGGCGACCGCCAATCAGAGGAAATCCCTCACTGGAAAGATCGACCACCGGAGGGGCAAAATCGAGCTTCGAGTCCAGCCAGGGTTTTACAGTATGCTGATCAGAAGAACCGACGTCCGTGAGGTGATTCGCCATAAGCGAGCGGACGTGACTAGCTATAAGTTGCGTTGCAAGGAGCTGGTCGGAAGTACCTGGTCGTAGTCGAGGCAGGAAACTGGAAGCGATAATTGCGGCCAAGATGATAGCTGCTGCCAGAGCTAGCCAATTCCATGGTATTTCAGGTAGAACGAGACGCCGCTCTTCCCGCGGCGATGTAAGCAATGCGTGATTTTCTCGTGTAGCACCGCGCGAAACCCTTACACCAACTGCATCTCGTAAAGAAGATTGAACACGCTGACGCAGTTCAGTCGGAGCCTTATAGTACGGCGCGCCCCGGCTAATCGCATGAGCGAGCACTGTGTGCGCCTCATACGCCTGCTCACACTTACGGCAGTCCCGCAAGTGCTGTTCGATTTTCTGGCTGGTCAGTGGATCTAGTTCGCCATCCAAATAACCATCCATCAGTTTTATAGCTTCTTCGCAGATCATCTATTTCTCCTTACCGATCTGAGCCGCCAAATATTCCCTAACTTTGCCACGCGCGCGGGCGAGCCGCGACATTACTGTACCGGCCGGAATCTTCACAATCTCGCCTATCTCCTTGTAAGATAAACGTTCCAGATGGCGCAGCGCCAAGATCTCACGAAACTCCGTCGGTAATTCGTCCATCGCTTTCCTGATTAGTTCCGCATCTTCAGCCTGCTCAAGGATCGCTGCCGGACTGGCCAAGTCGTGGTCGGTTGCATGGATCTCTTCATCAAAAGTGGTGGTTAGATCAACCGCACGGTTCTTTTTGAGCAATGTGTAGGAGGTGTTTCGAACAATCGTTAGCAACCAGGCCCGGCCGTTGGAGCCATGGAATCCACCGAAAGACCTGAACGCACGCAGATACGCCTCTTGAACTACATCTTGCGCATCCTGTTCATTGCGCAGCAGCCACCTTGCCAAATTGTGCGCGGCA
>DASWDX010000132.1:0-8009 GCA_036395055.1 Pyrinomonadaceae bacterium
ATTGCGGCCATACCGCCCATTGCGGGCATGTGAAAGTTGAGCGATACCGCTCCGACATCGACCGGCTTGCCGGACGAATCGGTGAAAGAAAGCATCACCTCTTGATCGCCCTGCTTCAGTTGGCCGGTGCTGTTGGAGAGCATCGCGGTCAGACTGTTCACTGTGACGGTCTTAATGGTCTTGCCGATGGGAACATTGCGTTCTGTTCTTGACCCGCAGGCCATAGCCACGACAAGCGTAAGAGCAACTAAAATCGCGATGAGCGCTAAAGATTTATTCATCAGTCCTCCAGGCAGTTGAAAGATCCAGGTGCCAACGAAACAGGACTCTCGTTAGTCACACGTTCGCCATTCTGTCTTTGCAGTCCAGACCTCGAACTGCGCTTACAGGAAGACACACTACGGCTTTGTTGGAATTAGATCAGAAGTGCGAGATGACGAAGGTAGGCCGGTGGGGAACCTGGGGGCCCATGCGCGCCATCGATATAACCAAATCGCAGCGCCGCATTAAACACAACTTGCGGAATTGCCTGATACGGCGAGAGATTAGTCGGCGCAGGTGCCGCAACCCGCACGGCACTCGGCGGCGAGGTCGTTCCGTTCTGGGCGCAGTTCAGCGCGCAGCATAACTTTGCTGCTGCGGCTTCGGCCGTTTGACTTTGCATGAGCGCGGCTTTGCAGCAATCCATGTCCATTATATTGCCCATGCTGCATTCGCCCTCGCCGAAGCGCAGAGGAACACCGGCAAGCGTGCCGCCAGCCAGCACGAGCAAAAGGACTAGAGATGCGATCCGCTTCTTCATGTCTGTTGGCACTCTATTGAAAACCACCAATAACAGTCAAGTCTTCAATTCGTGCGCCCATCTGTTGCTCTCCAGAACAATATTCCCGAACCATTAATCGGCAACAGTCGTGCCCAAGAGGTTTGCGAGCCTATTTTGCTTGTCTTTTCCCGATTCTGCGCAAATTCTCGCGGCGACGCGGATAATTTCGCTAAGCAAAGCCAATTTCAACCTGTTCATGCTGCTACGGGACAGCAACTCCGCTTTCAGCGCTTATTCAGCGCTTATCAGGACGACGCCAACACTGACCACAAGCAGCGCGAGCAAGCCCTGCCTAAATTTGGAATGCTTCTTCGCTTTCATCTGGTTTAAGTCTCCTCTCAAGTCGCTCTTACCTTTGTTCCCACGAAATCAGGGCCACTCCGCTTATCGTTGTTATCTTCCTTTCGAAGTCGTCGTTATGGTTTCGCCGGCATCTTTTCTTCAGTTGCTTTCATGTTCCCGTGCGTGCCGTGCATGCTTTGCATGTCCATTTTGCCGGGACGAATTCGGAAGAACAGTTTCCAGGACACAGGATTGGTTCCGTACATGCGAGCCAATATCGACGGCTTCGAATAGAAAGTAAGATCGCTTCCAAGCGCAAACGACACTTTGTCGGTGTTCCAAAGGTCCCGCGCACCTCCGAAGGTGTAGGCGCCGATCCGAAACGACGGATGATCTTCGGTAATCCCGAGCAGCGCGCGATCTGCTGGACGCAACAAGTCGTCTTTATCGACCAACTCAAGCCGCGTGTACAAATAGTTCTTGTCAAGGAAGTTTACCGTTGATTCGGCAGTGTAGCCGTTGAGGTTGTGAATCTCGCCAGGGCTGCCCACGTGATTCCGTCCCCAAACGATAGCCGAAGCCCAATTGCCCCGATTGAACGGCCTGTTGTATTGCACCGAGGCCGTTGTGCGCCGAATGTCAACGTCGGGTTCCTGGTTCTCCGGACTACGCAGAAAGCCGTGGCTAACCTGCACGGCCCAGTTGGGATTTGGCATAATCCAAAGCCGCGCCGAGCGCGAGTTCCATTTGTGCACATCGAAGTTGTAGCGATTCTCATCCGGCTCCCGTCCGTTAAATATTGAACCTTCAAGCTTCAACCACCGATAAGTGAACCCTGTCGTCAACACGCCAAAACTGATGTGTGTCGAATCCTCCAAGTGGTGCGCGAGTGTCGCGGAAGGATTCTCTGACGCTGACATGCGGTGCATGAAAGCAACCGGCCCCAGCGCTGGCTCGCCCGGATACCCAAAGTAGGTAAACCACGTTCCGCGGTCACCCAGGGGAACCGTGTATTGTGCCGACAACTCCATAAACAGATCGTGAGGGTGCTGTTTGTCGATTAATGGTTGGCCTTTGTATGTCTCACCCGTCTGAAACAGGAGCGGTGAGCCTCCCGGCGGAAATGTGAAGGGCTCAAAACTAAACATGCCGCGCAACTGAACCGTGCCTTTGCCAAGCTTGTGATATGCCATCGGCATAAACCAGTTCGCTGATTCAGCTTTCGTTACGCCACGCGGTCCGCCTTGTCGGTTCACTCCGGCGATTAGGTTGTAATGGAACATCAGTAGCCAATCACCGGCTGCTTTGTGATACATGTGCATCGTTCCCGATGAGGGCTGCCATGAAGTGCCCGATCCCATCGATCCCATCGACATGATGTTGGTATCACTCGATCCCACGCGTATGCCCAGGCCGTTACCATTCATCACCATCAGCGGACCCATGTTCATATTCATTTTGTCCATATGCATGCCGGGCATTTGATCCATTGGGCTTGCTGACGGACTCGCAGACGGCATCGGCATGTTCATGTCCATTTTTTGCTGCGGAGAAGCTTGTGGGTTTGGCGAGGCTGTCGGCATCTGCATACCTGGCATGTTCATCTGTATTTGCTGCGGCGAAGGCTGTGGTGACGCGGATTGTTTGGGCGACGCCGGCCGCGCAGGCATTGTCATTCTCGGCATGTTGCTCATCTGATTTTGGTTTGTGGAATTCTCTTGCGCCCGTGCTTTGCTCCTTCTTGAAGCCGTTCTTCGCCGATGTACTCCCGACCTCTTCATTCCGAGCATGTTCATCCCCGCCATGTTGCCCATGTCATGGTTCTTTGTAATTCGTCTCTTTCTTGTCGTCACTCTCTTTTTCCTGATGGTGGTCTTTCGACTCACCTTCGCTTTGGGCTTTGACATTTTCATTCCCGGCATGTTCTGCATGTCATGGCCTTGTGCAACAACAACATTGGGACTGGACGTAAGTATTAGACCAATAATCATGACTGCGCTTAATCCCGACGGATGTATGAAAGCGCCAGCATTCAACCTTTTCATGGTTCCCCCTTTGAATCTCCTCGCCACAGCAAAAACAACACGCCTACGGAATGCGCACAACAAGAAGGCGCACCTCCGCGCTAACGAGTTAGCGACAATCTTTAAGGGGGGACTAGATTCTAAAAACGCCGATGAGAATATGGCGGGGGAATGAATTGCCCGGTGGCCCGTGCTCCGAAGGCGTGATCGAAACGGCAAAACCCGAGGGTAATGCGACTCTAAAGTTCCTCGCGGACGCGTTAGTTTCAACCAATCGCTTCGATGGGTCAACCGCAACAGAGGCAACTGCTCTCGGTGTTGACTGCGAACGGCTCAAACAATGCGTACACGCCTCGACCGGAAGATCAAAAGCAACTTCCCTATCTGATAAGTCAGAGGAGAGTTCTATTGGCGAGGCCTCAGCTGTGGCGTCGGCGTCGGCTTTGAGATCAGAACCCGCCTCCGCTTCCATCAGTGCGTCGTCCATCTTCATTCGAGGCATGTCGTGATGGCACGACAAGTGACGGTCAACGTGCTGTGGCTGATGAGCCGTTTGTTTGAAGCAGCAACGGTTCAGATATCGAGGACAGAAAGCGGCTGCAATCACGTTGCTCCACGCACCGAAGAGGAACGCGATTAATAACAGCACTATAGTTGAGGATCGCTTTATCATCATTGCAACGCGGACCAGGCAATAACTTACCTTAATATAGCAGCGATCATTTTGGTGACCAACCCTTTGTACCCGCACAGCATCACTAGCGTACGCCGGCTGATAGATACGAAAACGTCTCACGAGTTTGCTCTAATGGCCTCAAATTAAGTAAGCACCTGCATTCTGTACACTTTGGTTGATGAGGATCGCCTCGGCTCGGCTCACTTCAATATGGAAATCGTTATGTTCGTAACCGTTCATATATGATTACGGAGATAGCAAGATTCGCGGAAGATGCGTCACTTTATTGCTGTAAGGAAGTAGTAGACGATGGCACGCGCCTTGAAGAAACTAGAAAGAATTCATAAGCTGGAACCGTGTGCGTTTTCTGACTAGTAGAACTATTCGGGCGAGCTTCTAAGTTTCACTGGCACATATTATTGGCCTCGCAGGATGATGATAATTTGGCTAGCCAGGGTTCGGGCTCACGCCAAGGTGGTATTATCTGGCACGGTTGAACCGCGAATGGTTATTCGAGCCAGCGTGGACAGTTCGGTCCATTTCTCCCCTTTGTCAGGCGCGCGCGAGTGTGATCGCCTCGCGATTTTTCCACCCGCAATGGATTGGAGTGCGGTTTTTGATGTCTGCGACACAATTCTCAGATGGGCGTGAAGACGAATCGGTCCTGATCGTCAACGACTTGCCCGAGCAACTCATGCTAATGGGCGGGCTCCTGCGTAAAGCAGGCTATTGTGTCTTCACCGCGGAAGATGGTCTCGAAGCCTTTAGTCTGGCGAAGCAAAAACGACCTGATTTGGTGATTAGCGACGTATGCATGCCGCAAGTAAACGGCCTGGATTTCTGCCGATTGCTCCGTGCCGATAGTCAGCTTCGTTCCGTGCCTATTCTGTTGGTGAGCGCTCTAGAGACCGATACGGCAAGTGTGGTGGAAGGACTTCGCGCCGGCGCAGATGATTACCTGGAGATTCCCTTTGACGCCACGAGGCTTGTGGCAAAGGTGGCCCGGTTGCTAGAGCGGTCACGCCTGGAAGCTAACTATCGGAACGTGGTCGAACAGGCCACCGATGTGATTTTTACCCACGATCTGTCCGGACGATTAACCAGCATGAATACTGCTGGCGCGAGGTTTCTGGGTCGGGAGTCGCAAGACCTTCTTGGAGAGTCGTTTTCTTCAGTCTTTGGTTTCCTGGGTCTTGACGCCAATAGCAATGGTTTCGCAAACGGTTTTAATTCTTGTGAAGCGGGCCACGAGGTTAGACATCAATTCATAGCCAAACCGGCGTCGGGGAATGAACGGTGGCTTGATCTCACTATATCGCCCATTCGGGGCAGGATGGACGAAATTGTAGGTTTTCGTGGTTTAGCCCGTGACATCACAGAGCGCAAGCAAGTTGAATTAGCACTTCGGGATTCAGAAGAGCGCTATCGATTGCTTTTCGAATCAACACCACAACCGATCTGGGTCTACGATGAGGAATCTTATCGATTTCTGACCGTGAACGAGGCGGCTACTCACACGTACGGTTACACACGAGAAGAGTTCCTTTCGATGACGATTGATGATATTCGAGCAGAGGAACCCACACACTCTTTGATGAACATGAGTGACGATCCGGACGCGCAAGTCATTTTTAGTTCATGGCAACATCGTACTAAGGACAACAAAACTATTTATGTTGAGATAACCTCACACCCTGTTGTTTTTGACGGCAAGAATAGTACGCTCGTTATCGTTAATGACGTTACCGAGAGAAACCTCCTGGATCAGGAGCAGCAGCGCATGCACGCTTCGTTGCAGGAATCAGCTATGGAGTGGAGGCAGACGTTTGATGCAATCGATTTTCCTGTCTTGATTGTAGACCTTGAAGGACGGATCAGGCGTTCCAATTACTCCGCTGAGCACATTGTGGGAACCGCTGCGGAAGAGATTGTCGGCCAACGTGTTTCAGATCTGGGTGAACTTCAACCGTGGAAGAAAGCTAGCGAATTGATCGAAATTCTGCGTCAGACCAACTCTACAGTTTCAGAAGAGGTAAAGGACGAAACAACTGGAAGAACGTGGTCGATTGCACTCTTCTTTGTAAGTGAATTTGGATCCTTTGGTGAGCGGGCAATACTGATTGCTCAGGACATCACCAAGCGAACTGAACTTGAAGCTTCACTGCGGCAGAGCAAAATGATGTCATTGCTCGGATCGGTAGTCGCCGGCGTAGCTCACGAAGTAAGAAATCCACTTTTCGGAATTTCCTCCATTCTGGATGCCTTTGAAACACGGTTTAGCGATCGCACGGAGTATTGTCGCTACACAAATGTCCTACGCGACGAAATCGGACGGCTGACGTTGCTTATGGAAGAGTTGCTTGAATACGGTAAACCCTTTCGTGGAGAAGTCTACCCAGTATCATTGGAGGAAATGATTACCAGATCCATTCGTGCATGCGTTCCAGCGGCGAAGGCAGCCGACGTAACTGTTATAAATAACGTCCGCGATTCATTACCGCGAATAATGGTGGATAGGCGTAGACTTTCGACCCTATTCATAAATCTCATCGACAACGCGATTCAGCATTCTGCGTCTGGCGGTGTGGTGACGATTGAAGCCGACAAAGTCACTGAAGGCATGCAGGATTGGATCGAGTGTTCCGTCAAGGATTTCGGACCCGGAATTCAGCCCGAAAACCTATCAAAAATCTTTGAGCCTTTCTTTTCCACCCGTCGCGGTGGCACAGGCCTGGGGCTCGCGATTGCTCAGAAAGCTATGGAAGAGCACGGCGGCAAACTGCGCGCTGGTAATAATCCTGAAGGCGGAGCTTGTATGATTGCAAGATTCCCACTGCCGAGCGGGGTGAACACGGATGGCTAGAAATCGAATCTTGCTTGTCGAAGATGAGCCAGCAGTCCGTTTCGGGATCCGTGAGTTTCTCGAGCTTCACGGCTATCAAATCGAAGAAGCTGAAACCTGCCAGGCTGCGCGGCATATTTTCAGCACTTCAAGGCCAGACATCGTCATCGCTGATTATATGTTGCCTGATGGCACCGCATTGGATTTGCTTCCCCGTCTAAAAGATATTGATTCAGAAATACCCTTGCTGGTTTTGACCGCTCACGGCTCCATTGACCTGGCAGTAAGAGCAATAAAAGAGGGAGCAGAACAGTTCCTAACCAAACCCATCGAATTGCCCACACTTCATGTGATTCTGCAACGACTACTTGAAAAACAGCGAAGCCATCATAAGCAATTGGCCAGCAAATCGCGTCAAGTGCGACAGACGATCGATCCTTTCATAGGAACTAGCGTTGCGATTCGTTCGCTTGCGGATCAGGCCAGAAAATTTCTGACAACTGAAAGTCCCGTTTTAATTCTTGGCGAAACGGGATCCGGTAAGGGAGTCCTTGCGCGTTGGCTGCATGACAACAGTCCCAGGGCCGAGGAAGCTTTCGTAGACCTGAACTGCGCTGGCCTTTCCAGAGAGCTTCTCGAAACAGAGCTTTTCGGCCATGAAAAGGGTGCTTTTACAAGTGCTACCGCGTCAAAACAGGGACTCTTTGAGGTGGCTCATCGGGGTACAATTTTTCTTGACGAGGTTGGTGATGTCGATCTTCAGATTCAACCAAGGCTTCTGAAGGTGCTTGAGGACAAGCGGTTTCGACGGGTAGGAGATGTTAGAGACCGCCAAGTTGACGTTCGTCTCATAGCCGCTACCCATCAAGACATAATGCAGCTGGTCCGTGAGAAGAAGTTTCGGGATGATCTGTATTTTCGCATCAGTACCATCCCGCTTTCTTTTCCACCGCTTCGCGAGCGAATCGAAGATATTCCGGTATTGGCCCAGTATCTCTTGAATAAAGTCTCTGCTGATTTGGGTCGAGGCGAAATCCAGCTCGATGACGATTCCGTCAAGGCTTTGCAGGCCTACCCTTGGCCCGGAAATATTCGCGAGTTGCGCAACGTACTCGAGCGAGCGGTATTACTGAGTGACCAAAAGAGTATTGGTCTGAGGGATCTCAACTTCCACGGGCATGCCAATGTTGGAGCGGCATCCTTTGATACCCGGCTAACTCTACATCAACTCGAAAAGCAGCATATCCAAAGAGTTTTGCAGGAAGAGCGTGGACGAGTTGAAAAGGCCGCAAAGCGATTAGGCATCCCTCGTAGTTCTCTCTATCAGAAAATCAAGAAGCACCAAATTCCCGTGACCAAGCC
>DASWDX010000133.1:0-20189 GCA_036395055.1 Pyrinomonadaceae bacterium
GCTCCTTAACCCGTTGCCAACGTTCGGAAGTCACTTTCGCTCTATCCGCCAATTTCACGGCGCAGCCAGGCCCGCGCCACACTCCAGTCGCGTTTGACCGTCTTCGGCGAGACGCCCAGCGCCGCGGCCGTCTCTTCGACACTCAAGCCGCTGAAGAATCGTAGTTCGACGACGCGCGCCTGCTGAGGATCGATGACCGCCAATCTGTCTAACGCCTCGTCGATGGCCAACAAGTCGACGTCAGCCTCGTCCGCAACTGCCAACGCCTCATCGAGCTGCACCCGGACGTGAGAGCCGCCACGCTTGTGTGCGTCGCGCCGCCGCGCGTGATCGACTAGGATGCGGCGCATCAGGTTGGCGGCGATGGCAAAGAAGTGGGCGCGGCTCTGCCAGTGCACGTCTTTGGCATCAATTAGTCGCAGGTACGCCTCGTGGATCAGGGCCGTCGTCTGCAAGGTGTGGCTGCGGCGCTCTCGCCGTAGGTAGCGGGCCGCTTGGTGGCGCAGCTCCTCGTAAACTAGTGGGGTGAGCCTGTCCAGCGCCTGCGGGTCGCCGGCACTCCACTCCTTAAGTAAATGCGTAATGTTGTGCGACAAGGGGTCACAACGGCGCTCCCTTCTTCAGGGAGGAAATGGATTCGGTACGAGGTGAGGATAGTCCCGGCCCGTTCTCCGGTCAATAAAAACTGTTTCTCAGTAAGTCCGGCGGACGAGGCTGTAAGGCGGAAGAATTTTTTTCGGCTTGTGACCCCACTTTACTCACCGCTACGCATTAGTTGAGTGGAGGCAGCAAAGTTTCCAGTCCCAACACTCTCGCCAGCGGCTTCAACAGCGCTCAGCCGCTTGGCTAAATGCGAGAGGGAGGCGGGGCTCAACCTCAACTAAGCTCAGGCGCAACGCAAGTTAAAGGCGAGGGGAGACTTTTTCCCACATGCGTTGTTGCGAAAGGAGAATACTCAAATGATCAAGCATTCAAGAATTGTAGCGACCATGACCAAGAGGCGCCTGACGGTTCTGTTGGTAGCGGCGGCGGCGGTCTCCACGGCGACGGCTCTGGCCGGTGCGGCTCTGACGACCCCGAACTCGGGGGTCCTGGTCTCGTCCGTCGTGGCAAGGGCGGGCTTCGCCGACCCGGTCGACATCAAGTTCAAGGTCGGGCCGGGAGACCAGGACGTCATCCACGTGTCTAACGCACAGGAGACGGTCATGCAGCAGGTCGTCATCGCGCCCGGAGGTTACACCGGCTGGCACACTCACCCGGGCCCGGTGCTCGTGCTGGTCAAGGCCGGTGCGCTGACCCTGTATACCAGCGAGGACCCGACGTGCACGGGCCGTACCTATACGGCCGGGCAGGCGTTCGTCGATAGGGGCCAGGGCCACGTCCACATCGGTCGCAATGAGGGCAGCGAAAACCTCGAGATATGGTCCGCCTATTTCGACGTCCCACCCGGCGCGCCGTTCCGGATAGACGCCCCCAGCCCTGGGAACTGCGCCTTCTAGTCCCGACCTACCGGTTCGGACAGGTTCGCGTTCACGTCGGAGGGCAGCCCAACACGTCCGAGACGCGACAGGTGAGTCCGGTCTCGGACTTGTTCGGTAAGCGGGGTCGCTGACCCGCGGCTGCGAGATCAACAACTCGGTCGGCGCGGAGAATGACACGCGGGCGTCGCTCTCTTGGGACGGCACGATGATGGTCTTTGGCTCGACCTATCGGCAGCTTCGGGCAGCCGTAGCACTACTCGGATTTCATCCCGCGAAGAAGGAGAGTCGCAGTCGAGGAGATTTCAATGGGGCAGATAGAGTGCGGGTTCGATAAGCACTAAGCCCCAAGAAGCGCACAACGCATTTTTTTGCGTGCCTGTAAACATAAGAAAAGGCGACACTTGCGAGTGTCGCCTCTATCACTGAGCCAAGCGGGCGTAAATCTTTACTATCAATGAGTTGCGCGAATTATTGGACCACGGAATTGCTGCGAATTCACCGGCGAACGTCGGCATCTTATACGATCCCTGCCCGCTTGCGCCAGTGGTAGGGGCATTACCTCAATTTTGGCTTTTCACCCCTTTTGCGTTCGCACCCAAAGGAGCCGAGCGCGTCGCCGGCTGAATGCGGATGGGGTCATGTGTCGAGAAAGGCTTCGGCGCTTAGCATTGCTTACCCCCAGACAGAGTACAAATACGCCACATACGAAAGCAGTAAAAAGCGCATATCAGACTGAGAGCCATTAATAAACTCCGTGGTCTAGATAGCTCTTGGGCGTCTGGGAACTGCTAACCCATTCCTTTTGACGACACCCCTCACTGTTGCCTGTGCCCTTTCGAAAGAGTATTTTGAATCTGGCAAGTTTGCGATGACAGTCATATGGTTGAGACAAATGATCGTCTCATTCGATCGTCGAATCCGCCAGGCGCGGATGATTGCCAAAGCGCTCAAATCGCGCCAGCATCCAGTCGAAGCGCAGATTATTCCCGTACGTCGCTGCAATCTCTCCTGCACTTACTGCAACGAATTCGATAGCTCCTCCCCACCGGTTCCAACGGAAGAGATACTTCACCGAATCGACCTGCTGGCAGCATTAGGCACGGCGGTCATTACGATTAGTGGCGGGGAACCACTGCTGCATCCCGAACTCGATGAGATCATCAGAAGGATTCGCGGTCACGGAATGCTCGCCGGGCTAATTACCAACGGATACCTGCTAACACCCGAACGAATCGAGCGTTTGAACCGCGCCGGACTCGATCACCTTCAGATCAGCGTCGACAACGTATTACCGGATGACGTATCAAAGAAGAGTCTCAAGGTAGTAAATAAGAAGCTTCGCTCTCTTGCCAAATACGCGGAGTTTGACGTGAACGTTAATTCTGTAGTCGGCAGCTCGATTCGCAACTCCGCAGATGCTCTTGTAATCTCTCGCCGCGCGTCGGATCTTGGTTTCTCAAGCACTGTTGGTCTCATCCATAATGTTTCCGGCCGGCTTGAGCCCTTGAGTGAGGAGCAACGAAGTACCTACGAACAGATACAGAGATTGAAAACGCCGTTCCACACTTCGGCGCTCTACAACCGCTTCCATGAGAACCTTGCTCGTGGCTTACCCAACGACTGGCACTGTAGAGCTGGAAGCCGTTATCTCTACATCTGCGAGGACGGGCTTGTGCACTACTGCTCGCAGCAACGGGGCTATCCCGGCATTCCGCTCGAAAAGTACACGCGAGAGCATCTCAAACGGGAATACCACACTGTGAAACGGTGCGCACCTTATTGCACCATTTCTTGTGTTCAGCGGATCTCGATGATCGATGAGTTGCGTGAGAAGCCACTCGAAGCGATCACGCGATTCTTTCCTTCGAAAGAGCATGATGATATGCCAGTGGCCGTTCGGATTCTCACCTGGCTTTTCTTACCAACGAAACAGGGCGGACGACGTTTCTTTAGAAGCGCCGCGCTCCGCCTCTTAGGCGTGAGGTAAATGTCGATCTGCTGTTAAGTAAACAATCTTTCCAGCGAATGCACCGCAACGGCTAGCGCAACCCCAAGAACTACGTCCACTGCATAGTGATAACGGCCGGTCACAGCACCGAGTGCAATCCCAATCGACACCAACAGGAACACGAAGCCAACACCAGGCAGATGACGCAGCAGCACGAGTGAACCTCCGAATGTCGCGGTAACGTGCCCGCTGGGAAACGTGTTGAAGCGCGTGGTGACGCGGCGAACGATCCAGAGGTTAAGTGTGCGAATCTTGCTGGGAACTGCGTGGATTGGATCTGTTTCGAGTAGGCGTGGAGGTAACGTCTGAACGAAAGCGGTAAAGACATAGCACGGATATGTGGCGGATAACACTACCAACCAATATTCGGCCGCATAGCGTCGCATGTGAGCAAGGTAGAGGACGCCGAGCCCCAAAGGAACCAGCGGATAACATGAGAAGTATGCCAGTTCGAGACATTTGAAAATCCACCTATAACTCCGTTGCGTCGTCAGCCTCTGCATCCAGTTCCCGAGAAACCTGTTGTCGAGCTTCTGGAGCGTTCTCTGAAATCTGTCATTCAGTGTGGCTGCGAAGCAGCCAGCTTGCCAATACATCACTGGGATCAGCGCCGCAGGTAACCAGTCATGGACCACCGATACCGAGGCCGATGCCAAGAAGCGATCTGCAAAATCTGCTACGACAATTAGAATGATCCCTATTGCTCCAATGACGGCAATCGCTATGCGGGCACGCACCGTCAGCGGTCGCAGCCATGACACCACCATAAAGAAAGAAAAGAAGACCAGATTTATCCATTCGGCTGTGGGCATCTTGAACGCCGATTTTCGCGGCTTTCTCCCAAAGGCCTTATAACGAGTTAGGCACTTTCTTCTAGAAGGTCCACCGTAGCATTAGCCCGTAACTTCGTGTACTCCTGTTGTAAGCCGGCGCGATGAATGGGAAGAGATTTGAAGCGTCCATGGCCACCCTCCGCGCGTGGTACGAGCAGGCGCTGGCCCACGGAGAAGCGACTGTAATTCAAGGAATCCTCGAAGAAAGCAATGAACAAACTATAACTGCAACTTCAAAGACTTTTGCATGGTGCGTGGCCCACCGACTTGATAGATGCAGTTCAAGCCGACACTGCCGACGTTGCTTGCCAGACTTCTCCCCGAACATCCTAATCCCACTTCATTCGTCTAGAAGCGGCGCAGCAGGTATATATCGGTAGGGCATGGCTACGAACTTGGACGAAGACTAGATGCCTGACAAGATTATCTCGTCCTTCAGACATCGGTCAGATTGTTCGGGTCGTAAATGAAAGCGAGGCGCGGTCGGGGAAATGCCTGACGGCAAGTCCCCAAGGACCTTTGCCTCGCTACCTCCAATCCCGATTTGCGGCCGAGTCTGGGCTCATGAATCATAGTGTTCTCATGTTTGAAGGTCAAAGCCCTTATCGTGTTTGCGATCGTTCTAAGCGAAGCTAATCCGTAGGGTACATGCCACTCTCATGCTTCCTACTAAGAACGAATCGCCAGTCGGAATACAGGGCCATCAACGTCGCTTGAGATCGCAGCTTCACCAACACTCAATCACGTAATCTGCAATAACCTCAGATTTTGTAAATTTCTTCGGCTCCGCCTTGGGGTTCCTTTGGCACTGGACTATTGTCATTCGCTTCTCAGTAGGGTTTGACCCGAGATAAAGAAGCGAAGCAATTAGCTGCCGAGTGCCGGGGCTTGGAGAAAGTTTAATTTCAACTGGGCATACTAAAAAATAGTACACGCAGCTGTTAGAAATTAGGACCATCCTCGCTCAGATGGCACAGCTTATGCGGTCATAAGCTTTGCTACAGAGATTGTGTAGCAAAAGAAGTCATGCGCTGAAGAGGTGCGGATAAGGTAAAGAGAAACTTTAGATGCTCTTGATCGAAACCGACGAGGAGCGAAGTATGCCAAGTCGCAGTAATCGTCTACTAGCGTTCATTGCCTTTAGCGCAATAGTCTGGCTTGGTACAAACATAACCTTGGCCCAAAATTCAGTCTCGGAGTTTCACAATATCCTTCATGAAAAGGCAGCTTTCAATGAGACCGATTTCGCTGCACTGGGGCAGGGCCAGGCCGTTGTACGACTTTTGCCTGTAAGGGATAAAAGAGAAGTGGCAGTGTGTGGACTGGTCAAGCTTCAAGTGGCCGCTGATGTATTTCTCAAATCTTTTCGGGAGAGCATGACACAGAAGAGCAATCCCGCAATCCTTGAGATCGGTAGATTCAATGATACGCCAACTGCTAATGACTTGCAGACGCTTACCATTGAAGATCGTGATCTCGAAGATTTGAAAGAATGTGTCGTCGGAGATTGCAAGCTGAAACTGTCGGCAATGATGATTGAGCGTCTTCGCAAAGAGATAGATTGGGAAGGGCCGGACTATCGGATTCAAGCAACTCAACTTCTCAAACAAATACTTCTGGATTACGTGCGTGATTACCTGGCGCGAGGAGACGCCGCACTTATTGAATACAATGATAAATCGAAAGAGGTTCGTCTGGCTGAAGAGCAGCGAGCCCTTATGGCCGGGTCAACTTACATTAACAATGTTCTCCCTGAGTTTCGGCAGCATCTGAGGGGCTCTAGAAAATCAGAGTTATCCATAGTTGAGAGTGCAATCGTATGGTCGAAGATCAAGTTTGGTTTAAAGCCAGTTATTGCCATCAATCACATCACGGTCTACGAGCGTGAGCAGGAAACAGGCCCACAAGTAGTGGTTACCTCGAAGCAAATCTACGCTAACCATTACTTTGATTCTTCACTAGCGTTGACGGCATTCGTAAATATTGCTGATGCGAGTCCCGGATCTTATCTATTCTACGAGAATCGCTCGAGGGCTGATGGACTAGGCGGCATCTTCAGCAAGATGAAGCGCGGCATTGTCGAGGACAAAGCCATTGATGGTTTGAAGAATATTCTTGAAAGTTCAAAAGCAAACCTCAACGCGGAGACTCTCAGTCAAATTGAGTCTGCCTCGCCTGCCGATAGCGAACGTAGCTGGCGAGGATGGAAGATCCGTCGTGTTCACGTGTTCTTGTCGTTCTTATTAATCACTACACTCGTTGGGTTGTTCACCCTGGGTAGTTACAACTGGAAAAGCAGCCCCAGCGGAGGAGCGCCCCACTGACATTCACGATCGGTAGATTTATCAAAATTCGAATTGCAATTTCATGGGTATAGCATAACAACAGATCCATCTTCCCGCTGCGGTGCAATGCTACTGCGAAGCAGCCATTTGGCAGCAGCGATAAACATCTGTTGTCATAGTCGCATCACGGACGGCCTAATCTCACCAAGGTGCTTACTTTAAGGCTTTCCTGAGAGCTTTTCGAGCCGCATGATATCCGCACATCCCGTGAACTCCACCGCCGGGAGGAGTTGACGACGAGCAGATGTACAGCCATTTCACCGGAGTAGAATAGGTTCGAATTGTGGGGCGCGTGAAAGTTGTCTCAGATCCTGGAGACCGCCGTTAATATCGCCGCCGATGAGATTGGCGTTGTGCTTCTCGAGCTTAGCCGGAGACATTACAGTTTTTGCAAGTATTTGGTCGCGAAAGCCGGGTGCAAAACGCTCTATCTAATTTTCAATACGTTCTGTCGCATCGAAAGTTGAGCCATTTGGAACATGACAATAAGCCCAGAGGGTATGTTGTCCCTGTGGCGCACGAGTGAGATCAAAGAGCGACGGTTGACAAACGATGACGAAAGGTCTGTCAGCATGGTTGGCCGCGCCAAGGTGCAGATTGAGACGCTGAGATTTCTTCAAACGATCCGCCCAGATGAACCGTCGCAGCATGAAAGTATTCTGTAGCTTTCCACGGAACCGGGCCTTTAAGCGCCCAATCGATTTTGAAAGCTCCTGGCCCATATCGATATCGTTGCAGTGACATAGCTTTAACCCTTTGGATTTTTAGCAATGCTGCTTCACATAGTGGCCGAGCCTTGAGCGAACAAACTTTCCACACTCGAGGCGTCAGGATTAGGACGCGTGTCTTCGCCATCAGTCTCGCGACCATCATCTAATCTGGCCAGGCGCTTGAATTCAGTGTTCGTTATCCCTCGCGTTAGAAGCAGAAGACCGGCCGCCCCCAATCCCGCGCCTAATGCATCTCGCCGCGTGCCGCCATAGACGGCAAGCGACGCCCCTGCTACACCCGCAAGCAAGCGAGCAGCCGGCGACCAATTCTCTTGGAGGAACTCGAATTGATAACCCTGCCGCTCGCGCCCTCCATGAAGCGCCGGGTGATTGCCAGCTTCTTTGTGAACCTCAAGGTTGTTAGCAACCCCGTTGACTCCCTGAATCTGTTTTACACAAGTCAAGAGGTTATCGACTTCTGCCTCGAGTATTGGGCCGCTGAGGGAGACGTTGCCATTTTCCGAAGCCACTTCAATAGCGCCTGGATGCGAGACTATTCTGCCGAGCTTGGAGCGCACGCGATCAACGAGTACCGCGTCGTCAGTTTCAGCCGAACTAAGTCTTGATTGAATGTTTGCCGCAATCCCCTGTGCACGGTTGCTAAAGTCACGAGCGGTAATCTCAATTCCTTCACCAGCCTTCCTGGTTGCGGACGCGAGCTTATCTCGCAAAAGCGCGCGTCGTCTTTTTCCTCGGTCCGGGTCAAGCAGATACATCAATCCGGTTCCAATTCCCAATCCTGCGCCAAACGCCAGTCCTTTGTTCATGGCTTTACCCTCTTTCTTCTTTGAACAACCGAGCAGAACTCATCTGTTTCTATCTTTAAACAGGCAGTATGCGGATTCTTGTCGCAATCGAAATGCCAACTGAGCAGTATTTCGGTAGCGAATCTTATACATGGACCAGGCAATGCAAATGCAAGCGATGGAGATATGACAGCCGGCATGCATCTTGCCTTTTCACAACCATGAAACGGCCTTTGATCAGGCAAAGAAAAAATCAGGGGATAGTTGACGAGCGTGCGGCGCGACCTTTCGGGTCGCTCGCTCATAACTAAGCTCTATATCTCGCTGTGTGTTACTGGTACGGAAATAAATAGCGATGTTCCGATTTCATGCGACTACTAGCGAGCGACTTGTAAGAATACCTTTGAACGGAAGTTGACAAAGGAAGCTGGCTCGTCATGAGGCTTTACCATCGACTGGGATGAAGGTTGAATGCGTGACATAGGAGACTGCACATGAGCCGTGAGCAAAATATCGATCCACCGCAGCCGGGCGATGAGCCCGAGCTGCCGCCGCCGCCACGTGATCCTATCGAACCGGATCCGATGAACCCAAAGTCTGCACCACTGCCTGACGCGGAACCGGAGCCTGGGGAGCTTCCGAAGGAAGATTGGGAATGGGCTGAGCATGAAGATTGATGAGCGGAGTGCGATCCCACCGATCTCGTGTCCCAAGAATTACTATGCAACGCATAGAAACCCTGGTAATCGTATTCTCACTGCTGTTTGTGCTTGTAGGATGCAGCGTCGCAAAGCGAGCTTCCCGCAGTCCGGAAACGGATGCCTTGTTGCGCGCTGCGAGCGTGGGAAATGCCGACACCGTTAGGACACTATTGGCCTCTCCGAACGTTGACGTTAATGGCATCGATGATCACGGCAATACAGCCTTAATCCAGGCAGCGCGGTTCGGACACGATGAGGTAGTAACAGCGTTGCTCATCGCCAAAGCGGATGTGAAGACAAAGAATGATGAAGGCAAGACGGCTCTGATGCTGGCAGCCGAAGGCGGACATGATGAAACTGTTCGAGCGCTTACACAAGCCGGAGCTGGCCAGTAAACGCATGAGAAATTGAGTGGGCGGATGTTCCGGACGGGACGCAGCATTTCGCGCTGATCTGTGAAGATCCGGACGCCCCGAGCGGAGTGTTTACGCATTGGTTGCTGTATAACCTGCCTGCGGGCAGCCGAGAATTGGGAGAAGATGTTCCCAGGGATGCGGCGCTTTCGATCGGGGCGCGGCAGGGGACTAACAGCTTTGGCGATATAGGTTATGGTGGAGCTTGCCCGCCAGCCGGCAACCGTGAGCATCGTTATGTCTTTAAGCTCTACGCGCTAGATAGTTACTTGGCAGTTCAGCCGAGCGCAAGGAAAGAATGGGCCGATACTTATCTGGAATTTGATGGAGAGATCCATCGAGAGCTATTGGAATTTACGAAATTCTGACGCCACAAAATGCGAGGGTAACTGATCGGACAAGCGAGAGGAGCAAACTATTAATGACGACCCACGAGAAACATGAAGAAAACGTGAGAAAGCTCAGAGAGATGATTAAGGGTATCGAGTTCGCGATGCTGACTACCATCGAGGACGATGGGAGCTTGCGTAGCCGTCCGATGGCGACACAAAGGATTGAGTTCGACGGAGATCTGTACTTCTTCACCAAAGTCAGCGCGCCCAAAGTCGACGAAGTCGTACGTGACCGTAACGTCTGCGTCTCTTATGCCGCCCGGGAAGATCAACGCTATGTCTCAATATCCGGACTGGCACGCCTTCTGTACGACCGCGCAAAGATGGAAGAGCTTTGGTTCCCAGACTTGGAAACATGGTTCCCTGACGGCCTCGAAGATCCAGAGCTGGCGCTGCTCTGGATCAGCGTCACACAAGCCGAGTATTGGGAAGGGCCGTTCGGTACGTTAGTGTACTTGTCGCGGATAAAGAAAATGGCTGCGGGAGCGCGTTTTGAAAGCGACGAGAACGAGAAACTCGAGCTGAAAGGTGAGAGGTGATGTAAATTGTGAAGTTGATAACCGGCACGTTCGTATTGCCTATTTGCTCGTTTTGCCGGACTAGATAGCCAGAGGAATTATAGAATCCAAAAACAAGAAGAGGTAGGTTATGCCGGGAAAAGGTGACGGTGATTTCCTCATCTTCGCTGGCACAGCCAGCGCTGACTTGGCCGCATCTATCGCACGCCATTTCGGCGTTGGGCTCGGCGCATCTTCGGTCGATCATTTTCCCGATGGTGAAGTGTCTGTGAAGCTGGACGAGCCCGTACGAGGGCGCGAGGTTTTCATCGTGCAAGCTACGTCTCCTCCGGTCAATGATCACCTTGTTGAACTGTTAGCATTCGCCGATGCCTGCCGTCGTGCGTCCGCCAAGGGCATCACCGCCATCGTACCCTACTTCGGTTATGCGCGCGCCGACAAGCGGCACGGTCGCCGCGAATCGATCTCTGCGAGTATGGTCGCCGATCTGTTGCAGGCAGTGGGCATTACTCACGTGGTCACAGTTGACGTGCACACGCAGCAACTTGAAGGCTTCTTCCGGATTCCCGTGGACAGCCTGACTGCAGTGCCAATACTTGTGGATGCCTTACGTGACCGGTTGCAGAAAGGAGCCGTCGTGGTTTCGCCAGATGCGGGTCGCGTGCGGATGGCGACTGAATTTGCGCACAGGCTTCAGACTTCAGTGGTCGTCTTGCACAAGAGGCGTGAGAGTGGGACTGAAACGAAGGTCACGCATCTGGTGGGTGAGGTCCGGGGGCGTGCGTGTTTGATTATTGACGACATGATTTCGACCGGCGGCACAATGGCGGAAAGTATTGAAGCATTGCTTAATGCTGATGCATCTCCGGAGATCATCGTTGCAGCAACGCACGGCCTGCTGCTGGACGGGGCGCGCGAGCACCTCTCTCACAAGAGTGTGCGTAAAGTCTTCGTCACTGATACGGTCGCCTCGATAGAAAAAGATTGGCCTCAGTTGCAAATCATCTCGGTTGCACCGTTGATTGCGGGAGCGATCCAGCGATTCATGACCGATGGATCGCTTAGCGACCTGTGCTGAAGGAGTAGGGGATATCCGTTTGGCAACCGATGATAATCCTACTGATGAAGAGGTTCATAACCAGCTGGAACAAACCGCGGGTGCGATGCACGCGCCGCGCGAATGAACCACAATAGAGGACGGGAGGCGATGAAAGTAGCAGAAGTGATGACTCGAAACGTTCAGTCCTGCACGCCCGAAACTAACCTTAGCCGCCGCGGCGATGCAGATGTGGAACGGCGACTGCAGGACACTGCCCGCGTAGCTAAAGAGTCACATGAAGCTTGAAACAGTGTGAAGAGGTGATAGATATGGGAAAAGGAAAGAAACGAAGCGCGGATGACAAAGTGAGAAATGCCGAAGCTGAGCGGAAACGCGAAAGTGGAATCCCCGGTGGCGGGCAAGGCCGTAAGGATAAGATAGAAAGGTCTGGTGTATATCCAGTCTCTGCTCTGGAAGGAGCTAGCTCGGATGCAATGGTCCATGGTGAAGCTTCATGGGGTCAGGGCGAGCGAGGCGCTGCCGGCTATGAAGACTCTGGCGGTTCTGAGTTGATCTACTTAGGGGAGGAGTTGGGTGTAATTGGCGGCGGCACAGAAGGAGAAAGTGGCGCATATAAGCGAGAGAATGAGTCAAAGGGAGATACGAACATGAAGTGTAAAGAGATAATGACAAAAGACCCCGTCTGCTGTTTACCGGGTGATACAGTTGACCGGGCGGCTCAGTTGATGGATGACGAAAACGTTGGTTCCATTCCTGTAGTAGCGGACCAAAAAACCAAAAGGCTTCTCGGAATTGTTACCGACCGCGATCTGGCGCTAAAAGTGGTCGCCCCGGCACGCCACATTCCATCGGTCACGATCGAGGATGTGATGTCACGCGATCCAGTGACCTGCCATGCGGATGATGATCTGCAGAAAGTGGTAGATGATATGGAAAAGCACCAGGTCCGGCGCATTCCAGTAGTGAACGACAATAACCAGATCATCGGGATCATCGCCCAAGCCGACATCGCAACGCGCGCGAGAGAGCCTGAAACGACTGCTGAGGTAGTTGAGGAGATCTCAAAGTCAGTAGGTGCTTGAAGATTCGGAAGCGTTGTTTGGTTTCGCCTTTCATGCGCCGCAATCATCAAAGGAGTAATCTGGAAGCTCAACAGATTTTGCCTCAAGGCCCGGCTCAACGTCGCGCAGATTGGCAAAGGCAGAGCCTGCGCCCATTCCAAACATCGCGTGCCGAAATTCCGGACGGTTCACAATTGCCGAAGTCTTTGCATCGAGGGGTTGGACAGTCTGTCCGTGCGCACAAAGAATGGCAATGCGCCTGAGCAGCCACCAGCAAAATCGCTCTCAATTTCATAATCACCTGAGAAACCTGGAAAGAGCGGAGTTTTATTGCCTTCTGGAGTCACGTGGTTTGCCAGCGCGCTGCGATTGGTAGTTCGTCACGGTCGACGTCTCGAATCGTGAGTTTTCTGGTTGGGGGCACTTTTCCTTCCTTCCATAGAAAATCGCCCAACAGGCGTTGGGCCTGACTGGTCCAGAAGGAGTTTTCAGCTGACAGTCGCCTTTTTATCATACGCTCCACGTATCCGACTGCTTCTTCGTCAATTTGCACGAGCACCTCATGCTCGCTTCCACCGGGAGTCTTCACTCTGAAGCGGCGCTCGTTGGGTTCTTGTCGGGCACCTTCCAAATCCAGGATCGTGAAACCGTTCATCGTGATGATTTGAATCAGCGGCTCCGCTGAAACCTCTGCCGACGAAGGAGCAGTTGTCGCGGGTACTCGTGGTTGTTTTGAAAGGGCCGCGGCCACTGCATTGCGCAAGATTTCCGGGGTCATGGGCTTGCGCACGAAGTCGGTAGCGCCAAGTTTCATCGCATCGACCGCCAGTTCAATCGAGGCATACGCTGTCGCCATGATGACGCGCGCAGTCGCGTCGCGTTCATTGATTTGGCGCAGCGTTTCGAGGCCGTCCATGCCGGGCATTCTCTGATCCAGCAACACCGCATCCCAGCCTGACCCGTCGCCAAAGGCTTCCAGGCCTCGCTCACCGTCGCCCGCCTCGGCAACTTCGTACCCCGCCGCCTGTAGGGTTAGGCGCGTTACGCGCCGAATGTTTTCTTCGTCGTCGATAATCAAAATGCGCTTGCTCATTTACTAACTTCCTTTCGTGCGGCCTTTTCCAGTGCCTCATGATCACGCGGGCTGTGGGCAACATCACCTTGAGCCGCCGAAGGATTTCGGTGCCAACCATGCCCGGCATTTTCTGGTCCAACAGAACGGCATCCCAGGACTCATCACCGCCGATTACCGCGAAGGCCTCTAATCCGCTTCCTGCTTCGCCGACTTCATAACCGGCTGCCTCCAGTGCCAAACGGATCATCTCGCGAATGTTTTCTTCGTCATCAACAATCAGCACACGATTAGGCATGGTTCACCCCCTTCCTGGATTCAGACACTGCCGCGAGCGGCAGAGTGAAGGTGAAGGTTGTGCCGCGCCCAACTTCCGATTGCACGCTGATCTGCCCGCCGTGAGCTTCCACAATTGATTTCGAAATCGTCAATCCTAGTCCCGCTCCTCCAGTAGGTGCGTCAGGAACCTGCACAAACTTATCGAAGATGTGCGGCAGGTATTCGGTTGGTATGCCGCTCCCCGTATCACGGACGGAAACAGAGATATGATTGTCGCGTCGTGCGGCGCTGATTTTGATCTCACCGTTTTTTGTATGTCGCAGAGCGTTGATGACGAGGTTGCTGATTACGCGCTCTATTTGCAACCGGTCAACCAATACCCACGGAAGTTCAACAGGGGCATCAATGTTCAGTTCCAGGCCTTTTGCTTCCACCTGCGGGCGCAACTCCTTGACAGCCGTTGTGAGTAGATCTCTGGCGCTAACGGTGGCGAGCTGCGGCTGACTTTCACCCGCTTCAATCCTGGAAAGATCGAGCACGTCCCGCATCAGTTTATCGAGCCGCTCACAGTCCTGGCGGCAAGCTTGCAGCACTTCGTTTTGGTTATCGGTTAACTCTCCGAGCGCGCCTTCGAGCAGTAAGTGAACACCCATTTGGACGCTGGTCAGCGGCGTACGGAGTTCGTGTGAAGCAGTAGCTATGAACTCTGACTTAATGCGATCAATCTCGCGCAGATGGGTGATGTCCTCGAGAATGGTGACAGCGCCCAGCAAGCGATGGCCCTGGTCGCGCATCGGAGTGGTGCGCAAACGAAACGCCCTTTCTGAACCGTCGACGGCAAGCGGTAAGACCGAGGACATGCCTTCACCAGCCACAGGACGCTGTGACTCCAGAGCTTCCGCAACAGCGCCGGCTATACGTGCATCGCGGGCCACCTCACCCACGTGCCTGCCGGTGTTTTCTTTCTCAGAACCGAATATCTCTTCGGCAGCGGGGTTTAGTTTCGTTACACACCCTTCACCGTCTGTCACAATCACCGGGTCATAGAGCGAATCAATGGCGGCCTCCGTGGTCTGCTGGGCCACCAGGAGTTTGCCCATATCGGAGTTGCGCAGTTGTCGAATGCGCTCGGCCATTCGATTGTATTCGGCAGCCAGCACGCCAACTTCATCACAAGAACTTACCATTACTTTTGCATTGAGATCGCCGCCAGCTATTTTCGCTGTCGTTGCCGTGAGCTGCCGCAGCGGCTCGACTATTCGGTTTGCGAGAAAGAAAGCGAGGAGCAATCCAGCCCCGACTAAGAGACCTGCGATTAACAGCGTGCGGTAGAACCACAGTTGGGCAACGCCGGCGGCGGCCTCTGATTTGGCAAGCATGGCGCGTTGATTGAGTTGCAGCAGGTGTTCACATTCCGCGCGCAATTTATTGAACTGGGGTTCAAGGCGCGTGAAGTACTCGTCGCGCTCAGAGATTCGGGTCGTCCTTACAGCGGTCCCCGCCGCACCGGCAGGCGCATTCAACCTATCGAGGAAGTCGTCGAACATTTGGTAGTAAGCATCGCGGTCACGCTGAATTCTCTGCAGAGCGTCAGGTTCACCGATTTCAGTGATGTTATTTGCTGCCTTCTGAAAATTGGCGTCAAACCGCGCGCGATGCTCACGAAGTTGAGTCATGGCTTTGTCACGCGCACCAAGGAGTGCAAACAGCGCGGCAGAGTCCTGACGCTCAAGACTCTCCTTCATTTCCTGGGCTGCAACCACCGAGTCATAATTGTTGGATATTATGCGGCGAGACACGCCACCCATTTCACGCAGCCGCCAGGCGCTCAATCCGCCGAGCACCACGAGGGCCGCGACGAAGATGAGGTAACTGAATAAAAGTTTGGTTCTTAAATTCATAAAAACAGAAGTCAGGACTCAGGACTCGGGAATCAGGACTCAGAATTCAGACGCCAGAATGGCTCCTGAGTCCTGAGTCCAGACTCCTGAGTCCTGAGTCCTGACTCCTGAGTCCTGCTTCCGAATTCTGATTTGCTCATTCTGATTCCTGACTTCTGACTTCTGACTTCTGATCCAAAGGCACCACCTGCACGGTCGCATCACGCACTTCGTGGAGAAAACGGTTAATGATTGAGCCATGTAAAAGAATGTCCCAGCGAGAACGCGAAGTTTGGCCGAACACAACCTGCGTGATGCCTTCACGTCTCGCGAAATCGATCAAAGCGTCTGCTACTCGCCGGGATTTCAACTTAACTATCTTTGCCCCCAGCTCTTCCGCAAACCGAATATTTTCCTGAAGCGCGGCGTAGTCGATCGGCTTGATCCGGCCCGGTTCTTCATTAGGCGTTTCCACGTAAACCGCGTACCAGTCACTGGCCAATCGCCCGGCCACCCGGGAACCCACCCTAAGCAGTTTCTTCGCGCTGCCCCGAGATGCCATGGCAACCATTACTTTCTCCGGGATCACGGCGGGCTCCAATCCTTCGCGTTCGCGGTAGTCGTGTGCTTTGGTAGCCTGGTCTGTCGCTACCTGCCTGAGGGCCAGCTCGCGTAAGGCGGAGAGATTTCCCTTGCGGAAGAAATTATTGAGGGCTTGCTCGATCTTTACTACATCGTAAATTTTGCCCTGGCGTAGACGGGTGCGCAGTGTGTCGACGGAGACATCGACATTGACAACCTCGTCTGCGCGTCGCAGAAAATGGTCGGGAACTGTCTCGCGCACCCGCACGCCCGTGGTACGCGTCACTACGTCATTCAGTGATTCGAGGTGCTGAATGTTTACAGCGGTGATTACTGAAATGCCAGCGCCAAGTAGATCCAGCACGTCCTGGTAACGTTTGCGATTCTTTGAGCCGGGAACGTTCGTGTGGGCAAGTTCATCAACGATAGCAATCCCGGGATGTCGAGCAATCACCGCGTCGACGTCCATCTCTTCCAGGGTGACGCCGCGATACTCAATGCGGCGCATCGGCACGCATTCTAGATTGCCGATCATCACCCTGGTGTCTTCGCGGCCATGAGCTTCCACCACAGCAACGACGATGTCGGCACCCTGTTTTTTCAGGAGGTGAGCGTCTTCCAGCATCTGGTAGGTCTTGCCGACGCCGGGCGCCGCGCCGATGTAAACACGTAGCTTCGCCTGCTCGCCTCGGTTGAGCTTGGCGAGAAGAGATTCCGGCGATGGGCGGTTTCCGTTCTGGTCCATAAGAAGTCTGGAGTCGCGAGTCTGCAGTCTGGAGTCAAAAAGAAGGGATCCTTTTGACTATTGACTCCGGACTCCAGACTCACGACTATTTTTTCATAGGCACTGTTCTGTCCAAATCGAGATTAAGCTCCAGCACGTTTACTGTGGGCTCGCCCAGAAAACCAAATTGTCTGCCTTCAGTATGCGCGGCGACTATTCGCCGCAGTTCGTCCTCACTGACGCCGCGCTCGCGAGCAACGCGAATCACCTGGAACTCAGCGGCGGCGGGAGAGATGTGCGGGTCAAGGCCCGAGCCGGAGGTTGTCACCAGATCAATAGGAACTGGCTTACCTGGATTCTCAGCTTTCAGCCTCTCAACATCAGCCTTCACGCGATCAATCAGCTTCTGATTAGTTGGCCCAAGATTAGAGCCCGAAGAAGCTCCAGCATCATAGCCGGGTGCGCCTGCCGCGCTAGGTCGCGAATAAAAGTAGCCGGCTGAAGAAAACGGCTGACCTATGATTCGCGAACCAACTATGGTGCCGTCGCTCGCCCGTATGAGTTGGCCGTTGGCTTTGTCTGGAAAGATGACTTGCGCGAGTCCGGTCACGACCAACGGATAAATCAGGCCGAACAGGATGGTCGTCACAATCGTCATTAGAATTGCCGTCAATAAGTTTTTCAATTAGCCTCCTCTTGAATGTCTCCTCAATCCGAGCGGGGGCAAGCCACCCTTCCCGACCTGGAGACTCTTAACATTGCTCTTGATCTCATCCTTGAAGGCCTCTCAGTGTCGGGCCACCAGGCCGGTAAGAGTAGCTCCAGGTCAGGAAGGTGGGCTTGCCCCCGCTAACGTTTGGAGATTTTCAACAGCCGAGTTTTGACTCAACTTCAAACCGTACCTCTCTCTGCCTCATGCCAATCCGATCGCATGAACAATGACGTCAATAATCTTGATTCCGATAAAGGGCACAACAATTCCACCTAAGCCATAGATCAGCAGGTTGCGACGCAACAACGATGCGGCTCTCATCGGTCTATACTTCACCCCGCGGAGTGCCAGCGGTATCAACGCGATGATGACCAGCGCGTTGAAAATTACCGCCGAAAGAATCGCCGACTGCGGTGTACGCAGGCCCATGATGTTAAGCGCATTTAACACCGGAAAAGCGGCGGCAAACATCGCGGGAATGATTGCAAAATACTTGGCAACGTCATTTGCGATTGAAAAAGTAGTCAGTGCGCCTCGCGTCATCAACAATTGTTTTCCGATCTCAACGACTTCAATTAGTTTCGTCGGATTCGAATCGAGGTCGACCATATTGCCGGCCTCTTTGGCTGCCTGCGTACCTGTGTTCATCGCTACGCCGACATCAGCCTGCGCGAGCGCAGGGGCATCATTAGTTCCATCGCCAGTCATCGCTACAAGCTTGCCTCCCGCCTGTTCACGTTTGATCAGTGCCATCTTGTCTTCCGGCGTCGCCTCCGCGAGAAAGTCGTCAACGCCGGCCTCACGGGCAATCGTGGCAGCCGTCAAAGGATTGTCACCTGTGATCATGACGGTTCTGATCCCCATTTGCCGCATCTGATTGAAGCGCTCGATCATTCCACCCTTGATGATGTCCTTCAGTTCAATCACACCAAGCGGCAGTCGATCTTCAGCAACGACCAGAGGTGTTCCGCCTTCGCGTGAAATGCGTTCAACGATCGCGCTCAGATCACTTAGCAGGTGGCCGCCGGAAGAACCGAGATATTTCTGGATCGCATCGGCCGCCCCTTTACGAACTTCCCGCTCATCAAAATCTACGCCGGACATCCGCGTCTGTGCGGTAAAGGGAACGAAGGTCGCTTCGTGCGGCGCCAGTTCTCGTCCCCGCAGGCCATACTTCTCTTTTGCCAGCACCACAATCGAACGTCCCTCCGGAGTTTCATCCGCCAGAGAAGACAACTGTGCAGCTTCCGCCAGCTCGGTTTCGTCCACCCCCGGCAACGGAATGAAAGCTGTGGCCTGGCGATTTCCTAAGGTGATGGTTCCGGTCTTATCGAGCAGCAGAGTATTTACGTCGCCCGCCGCCTCCACTGCACGCCCTGACATGGCAAGCACGTTGTGTTGAATCAGGCGGTCCATGCCGGCGATCCCGATGGCTGAAAGCAGGCCGCCAATCGTGGTCGGAATCAAACAGACGAGGAGGGAAATGAGAACGAAGATTGTTTGCGGCGCGCCCGAATAAATAGCGAAAGGCTGCAGGGTAACTACTGCCAGCAGAAAGATGATCGTCAGTCCGGCGAGTAGAATGTTGAGCGCAATCTCGTTTGGTGTTTTCTGTCGCTCAGCGCCTTCGACCAGCGCAATCATTCGATCGATGAAGGTTTCGCCAGGATTCGAGGTGATGCGAATTTTGATTTGGTCTGAAAGCACGCGCGTACCGCCAGTGACCGCGGAACGATCACCGCCAGCTTCACGAATTACGGGAGCCGACTCACCGGTGATTGCTGATTCGTCAACCGAGGCTACGCCTTCAACGATCTCGCCGTCGCCGGGTATGAATTCGCCGGCCGAAACAATTACGAGGTCGTCCTTGCGCAGTTGTGGCGCCTGGACATCCTCTGTCTTATTGCCGCTAATGACACGGTGGGCAATAGTTTCGGTCTTGGACTTGCGCAGGTTGTCGGCTTGCGCCTTGCCACGCCCTTCCGCCATTGCTTCAGCGAAGTTTGCAAACAACACGGTGAACCAGAGCCAGAGCGTGATTTGCAACTCAAACCCACTATTCGTCACACCAGGAATGGGCGCAATAAGTCCCCGAATCAGTTGCAGTGTCGTTAAGACGCTGCCAACCTCGACGACGAACATGACCGGATTGCCCATCATCTTGCGTGGATTCAGTTTCCTGAATGAATTGGTAACAGCTCGTTTGACGATCTGCGTGTTCCAGATTGCTTTTTTCTTTGTTTGGCCACTCATCTTATTTTTGCATTCGTCTTTAGCTCTGGACTTTGGACTTTGGTCCTTGGTCTTTGGTCTTTCATCTTTGCGCTCTGTTCGCAGGGTCACTCGAGTTCAAATCGCGAACAAAGACCAAAGTCCAAAGACCCAAGACCGTCTTTCAAAACGTTTTCCCTGCATACATCAACAGGTGCTCAACAATTGGTCCCAAGCTCAATACCGGGAAAAATGTCAAAGCTCCAACAATCAAAATCACACTTACCAACAGTGCGGTGAACAATGGCGTGGTAACCGGAAAAGTTCCGAGCGAAGGCGGCACTGTTTTCTTTCGTGCCAAGCTACCGGCAATGGCCAGTGTGGGAATGATCATCAGAAAG
>DASWDX010000134.1:0-4458 GCA_036395055.1 Pyrinomonadaceae bacterium
GGCGCACATTCTTTCGCGCAGTTTGATTTCAAACAGAAAGACCTGGGCTGTGACTACTTCGGCACTAGCCTCCATAAATGGCTTTACGCGCCGAAAGGCACAGGCTTGCTCTACGTGAAGCGATCCAGGATAGAAAAGATCTGGCCATTGCTGGCTGCCGAATCAAGACAAGCGGCCGACATTCGCAAGTTTGAAGAGATTGGCACACACTCTGCCGCGCCCAAGCTCGCTATCGGCGAAGCGTTGCTCTTTCACAATGGCATTGGCGGTAAACGGAAAGAGGCGCGACTCAGATACCTCTCGCGCCACTGGATGAACCGGCTCAAGGACGTGCCTAAAATTCGCTTCAACACTTCATTTGATGCGAATCAATCGTGTGCGATTGCTAACGTGCAGATCGAGGGAACCAACCCCAGCGCCGTCGGCAGTTATCTATTTGATAAGCATCGGATTTTCACGACGCCAATTATCCATGAAGAGTTTCAGGGCATTCGGATCACGCCAAATATTTACACAACTCTCGGGGAGCTGACGCGTTTCTGCGAAGTAATGGAGTCGATCGCGCGGAAGGGTCTGCCGGCCTGATTCCGCGGCAAATATTGACACCCGTTTGTTTTTCTCTTAAAGTCCGCTCGCCAAGCCCAGTGTTTCGTCAAATCCCGCTGCAATCCTCGTTTGCCGCAAACATGGTCTCGAGAATGCGCCACCCCCGTACCAGCGTTCCCGAGCCTAACTCCCATGTACGGGAAGGAGCTCAGAATGAAATTCAGGCATACGTTAATTGGTTCGTTAGTGTTGTTGGTATTGATCGTTGGTATCTCAGTTTTCGCGCAGGTCAACCGTCCCTATCATAACGGTTCAGTTTGGAGCATTGCCTTCATCCGAATGAAGCCCGGCATGGAGACAGCTTACTTGAACTACCTTGCGGGACCGTGGAAGGCAAATCAGGAGGCGGCGAAGAAGGAAGGCCTGATTCTTTCCTACAAGGTAATTGGCGCCGAGGGTCATTCGCCCGGTGAATGGAACGTCATGCTCATGACTGAATACAAAAATTTGGCGACTATGGAGGCCAATGAAGACAAGGGAGAGGCTCTCGCGCAAAAGATGATCGGCAACGACGAGAAACAGATGCAGGGCTATAAAGAGCGATCGGAAATTCGCGAAGTGATGGGTGATCGGCTGGCGCGCGAGATTGTACTGGAGCCGAAGAGCCGCTAACGGAGAGTTATTAATCAATAGTTTTCAGGCGAAGAACCATGCGCCGCACTCACCTTAAGTGCGGCGCTTTGGTTGCCGGCTGACCGAGTTGGTCATATTAACAGGACGGGAGCGCCGGGATGTCACAACTGATCTCCAGAAGAACAATGCTGGGCGGGGTAGTCAAGACCAGCGTTGGACTGATTGTGCTCAAGGAGTTAGCTCTTGACGCCCAGCCTGTAATTGCGTTGTCCCAGACAGCGCAGACCACTCCGGGTCGTTTTCAACCTGCCTACCAACGGCTCGATGAATACATTGCGCGCCACATGAGCGAGGTCGGCGCACCTGGAATGACGCTGGCGCTATCCGATCGCAATGGACTTCTGCGCAGCTCGCAATATGGATTTGCCGATGTGAAGGCGGGTATCAAAGTCAGCCCGCAGACACTTTTTGAGATTGGCTCGATCTCAAAATCGTTCGTAGCAATGGCCGTTTTGCAATTGGCCGAAGAAGGTAAGCTCGATCTCAACAAGCCGGTCACTAACTACCTGCCTTGGCTAAAAATCGAATCTAAGTATGCTCCTTTTACGACCCACCATTTGCTCAGCCACACTTCCGGTCTTTCCGGTGTGCCTTTGTTAATGCGCGTGGCTGTCACAACATTGCGCGTTGGTTTTGAACCAGGCTCACGTTGGGTATATTCAAACATCGGTTACGTCCTGCTCGGTTTTTTGCTCGAGGCAATCGATAAGAAGCCATTTGCCTTGATTATGCGGCAACGCGTTTTGAATCCGCTCGGCATGAATGCCAGTGCGCCCGTTATCTCCAACGATATTCGTGAGCGTGTTGCTGTCGGCTATGGTCCACTGCAACCGGATCGGCCTTTCCCCGTCGGCGGCAGACTCGGTGAAGCGCCGTGGATTGAAGTGCCGGAAGCAGCCGGCAGCATCGCCGCGACGGCAAGCGACATGGGCAACTACTTGCAGATGCTTCTAAATCACGGCACCGGAGCAAAGGGACGAGTGTTGTCGGAAAAATCTTTTGACCTACTTACTAAGCCGGTGATTAAGTCTGCGTTTCGCGGCGAGGATGCGAGCTATGCATATGGACTGTGGGTTAGTGACACGAACGGCCATAGGCTTTTGCGACACACAGGCGGAATGGTTGCGTTCAGCTCGGCGATGTTCGCCGATGTCACCGAAGGTTTTGCCGCCTTTGCTTCGGTGAATGCAGCACGGCTGCCCGGTAGTTATAGACCGATTGCCGTCATTCGCTATGCTCTTGCATTTTTGAGTGCGGCGTCACGCGGGCAGGCGTTGCCTGAATCGCCACCACCGCCGCCGTCACCGTCAGCCATCAAGAATGCTGCCGACTATGCCGGTACATTTACATCGCCCGATGGTAGTAAGTTGATGCTGGTAAACGAGGGCGAGCAACTCATCCTGCAACATGCGGGGTCGCGGGTCGTGCTCGAACAAGTGGGCAGAGATACATTTCTGGTAAAGCATCCGGATTTCGCACTGTTTACGCTCGGTTTTGGCCGCGACAAAGACGTCGTCGTGGAAGCCTTTCACGGCGCCGGTTGGTGGATAAATGAACGTTACTCAGGTGCGAAAAAGTTTGACTATCCAAAAGACTGGGAAGCTTTCACCGGCCACTTTCATTCGGATAATGCCTGGTACGGCAGTGCGCGCGTTGTGATCCGCAAAGGAGAATTGCTGGTTGGTGGTGACCAGCCACTGGCGCCGGTTGAACCGCGAGTATTTCGCCTGGCGGATGATCCAAGCGACGCAGATCGAGTCACCTTCGACATGATCGTAGACGGGCGAGCGACGCGCATGAATTATTCGGGGATTGAATTCTTCCGAACCTTTACACCATAGACTGGACTCGATTCAATTTAGAATGCGCAGTTGTGCGCCACAATGTACCAGCAAATGATCAGGCGCGGCTTCCGGACGGAAATGCAGGGCGTGGCCATGCATGCGCCTAATCAGCCCGCTTATAGTAAACGAGGAGTTTTTGTTATCGATGACTGGCGCTAGAATTCTTTTGATAGCAAGCTGTTAGCTTGCGTCGCAAAGTAAGCATTCTTGCGTCTACAACTAAAAAAGGGAGCACTAATCATGTCTAGTCCTGCCGCACAACAACCATCGCCCCAATTATTTTTTCAAACCATCAATGCCTACCAGCGTACTGAAGGGTTGAAGGCAGCTATCGAGCTGGAGGTTTTCACCGCCATCGGCGAGGGCAACGCAACCGCGCCGGAAATTGCGAAGCGGTGCGGAACCTCCGAGCGCGGCATGCGCATCCTCTGCGACTTTCTTTGCATCATGGGTTTTCTCAACAAAGAGGGCAGCCGCTACAGCCTGACACCTGACTCGGCAACGTTTCTCGACAAGCGTTCGCCGGCCTATCTTGGGAGCGCTATCGAATTCATTTCGTCGCCAACACTCACTGAACAATTTAAGAATTTCGCGGAGGTGGTTCGCAAAGGCGGCACGACTGTGCCGGATGGAGGGACGATTGCTCCTGAGAATCCTATCTGGGTGAAGTTTGCCCGCGGTATGGCGCCGATGATGGCGCTGCCGGCGCAGTTGCTGGCGAAGCTCGTCGACCCAACTGCAGATCGAAAATTAAAAATTCTGGATATCGCAGCTGGTCACGGTCTCTACGGACTTGCCTTTGCGAAGAATAATCCTCAAGCCAGCGTTGTGGCCCTTGATTGGCCCAACGTGCTTGAAGTCGCGAAGGATAACGCACGGAATGCCGGAGTTGCCGACAGGTATTCCACGATCGAGGGCAGTGCTTTTGATGTCGATTACGGCTCGGGCTATGACCTGATACTCTTAACAAACTTCCTGCACCACTTCGATCCACCGACAAACGAAGCGCTACTGCGGAAGGTCCATACGGCGCTTGCTGAAGGTGGCCGCGCGATCACGCTTGAGTTTGTGCCGAATGAGGATCGCATCTCGCCGCCCGATGCTGCAGCGTTCAGCGTAATGATGCTGGGTGGAACGCCGGCCGGAGATGCTTACACTTTTCCGGAGTTGGAACGAATGTTTTCGAATGCCGGCTTCGCGCAAAGCGAACTACACGAGTTGCCGCCGACGATCCAGCAAGTAGTGATCTCGAATAAGTAGACGGTGAATCCCGCGGAGGTAAGTTGGCTTACACTCGTGAGAGACAACGGGGTCAGGATTACAAACGTAACAACTGCCAGGGCGCGTTGCGTTTTCATTTTTCCTCCTGACTTTC
>DASWDX010000135.1:0-9251 GCA_036395055.1 Pyrinomonadaceae bacterium
TCCTTTGGTTACTGCCTGATCATCTCCGCAATCTCCGTGATTATCGGCTTGACTCTTGCAAACACGATCAAACCCGGCAAGCGAATTGATCCAGCGACTTCCGCAGCGCTCCAACAGCGCTACGCGACTGACGCAACTAAAACCGTCGAGGACGCTAAAAAAGCCAGCAGTGCGACTCCGAAGCCGCTGATGGCCGTTGTGGAAACTATTGTTCCGAAGAATCCCGTATTCGCGGTGGCGGGCGAAAATCCCAACATGCTCCATCTGATGTTTTTCGCTTTGGTGATTGGCATTGCTATTACTCTGATTCCGATCAGCGTTACTACGCCGCTGCTGCGTGGCCTCGAAGCCCTTTACGAAATTACGGCCAAGATTATCGAGATGATTATGAAGTTTGCGCCGTACGCCGTGGCCTGTCTGCTGTTCAACAATACCGCGCGTTTCGGACTCGATCTCTTGCAAGCGCTGGGTTGGTTTGTATTAACAGTGCTGCTGGGACTGTCGCTACACATGTTCGGCGTTTACTCGCTTTCTGTTTATTTGCTGTCTCGACTTTCGCCCATCGACTTTTTCCGGCGCATAAAGACGGTGATATTAACGGCTTTTTCAACGTCGTCGTCGAACGCAACGTTGCCGACCGCATTGCGCATTTCGGAAGAAAACCTGGGCGTGCCGCAGGAGATTAATAGTTTCGTGTTAACGGTCGGCGCTACCGCGAATCAAAATGGCACGGCTTTGTACGAAGGAGTGACGGTACTCTTTCTAGCTCAGCTTGCAGGCATTGATCTCTCGCTGGGCCAGCAACTGATGGTCGTCTATCTTGCAATCCTCGGCGGTATCGGCACGGCCGGAGTTCCTTCGGGCTCGATCCCTTTCATCATTGGCGTGCTCGTTACTATCGGCGTGAATCCGGCGTTAATCGCAATCATTCTCGGCGTGGATCGAATACTCGACATGTGCCGTACCACCTTGAATGTCGTTGGCGACATTACGGCGGCAACTTATGTTGCGCGTTCGGAAGGTTATGAACTCCTGAAGCCGCATGAGCCGGCGATTGTGCACGCGGGTGTGGCCACCCCGGAATGAGGTTGGCAAGCAGAAAAACTCCCACAGTTAATCGGGCAGACATTTCCAAACAGGGAAACATAGAACAATGATTTTTCCGCTTTACGATGACAACAGCGATCGCCTAACGACGCCCATAGTTAACTACGGTTTGATCGCTGTGAATATCCTGGTCTTCGTCTTTCTGCAACAGCTTGGTACAAACGACAGGTTCACTTACGCCTTCTCGACGGTACCGCAGGAAATTATCAGTGGGCGCGATGTTAGAACGCCGGATCGCGTCGTGGAACATCCAGTGACCGGGCAGGAGCTTTTGATTCCGGGTCTGCAGCCGACGCCATTTTCCGTCTATCTCACTTTGATTCTTTCGATGTTCATGCATGGCGGCATTGCGCACATCGCCGGCAACATGCTTTTCCTCTGGATCTTCGGAGATAACGTCGAGGATCGAATGGGCCATCTGCGGTATCTGGTTTTCTATCTTGTTTGCGGCGTGCTCGCATCGCTCGCTCATGTGTTGACGACGCTCATGTTTGCTACTGACCCGAGCAGCTTGTTGATACCAAGCCTAGGGGCTTCGGGAGCAATATCGGGCGTTCTTGGCGGCTACATCGTGCTCTATCCTCATCGTCGCGTGACAGCGATCGTGTTTCGTTTCGTCACTGATGTGCCGGCCTACGTTGCGATTGGAATCTGGTTTGCATTTCAGTTAATCAGCGGCATGGGAATTTTGGGCGGCGGCTCGCAGCAGGGTGGCGTAGCTTACGCAGCTCACATCGGCGGCTTCGTCGCCGGCGTCGTGCTCGTAAAGATATTCACCATTGGCCGGAGCGCCGGAGCGTACGCGTAATCGGAGTTGGTTTAGAGTGCAAGCTTTAGCTAGTCGGCCGGCAGCAGCAAGCTAACGGTTGTACTCTGAACTGCGACCTCAGTTAAGATCGCTCTTAGATTTTCAAGGAGCAACCTATGACAATTGGGGAAGACGAGCTTGCGCCAGTCAATCAGCAGGGTCTCGACATACGCTCAACGCCGCGTGAGGAGATGGCTCTATTTCCGCTCGACACTTTCCCTTATGAGTTTCCGGGTCGTGAGATAAAGATCGATTTTGAAATTCCCGAGTTCACCGCCATCTGTCCTTTTTCTGACTTTCCGGATTTCGCCACGATTCGTCTTGCATATGTTCCCAATGAACGTTGTGTAGAACTGAAGAGCCTCAAGCTCTACATCAATTCATTTAGAAATGTGAAAATCTTTCACGAACACGTCATCAACGTGATCCTTGAGGACTTCGTGCACGCCTGTGATCCATTGAGCCTGGAACTGGAGGGCGACTTTCATGTGCGCGGGAATATCAAGACCGTTGTGCGAGGAAGTTACAAGAAACAGTAGTTGGAAAAGCAGAAAGTGACGGAGCTCAGCACGCAGGGGTTTGGAGCAATGTTATGACTTTAAAAGAATCATGAAGAGGACCAATAATCATTTGCTGAAAGGAGATCTCTGATGTCCGCAAGTAGCGAACAAATTCTCAAGGAAGCACTAGCCCTACCACCGCAAGAGCGCGCCGAGTTGGTTGAGCAACTCTTAGCAACATTTCAATCACCTCCTGACCCGCACATCGACGAGATGTGGGCCCGCGAAGCCGAGGACCGTCTGGACGCGTATGATCGGGGCGAACTCAAGGCGGTTCCCGCAGAGGAGGTCTTTAAGAGAATCAGACAGCGGCGCGCGAAATGAAGATAAGCTTTCTTGACGCCGCTCAATCTGAATTTGAAGACGCAACAGATTACTATGAGAAACAACGCGCCGGATTGGGTTTCGAATTTGCGGAAGAAGTTGAACAAGCGTTGGAGCGTATCAATCACTACCCTGAAGCCTGGTCGCAACTTTCGCCGCGAGTACGCCGCTGCGTCGTTAATCGATTTCCTTATAGTGCGATATACGAACTTCGAAGCGAAATCATCATCATAGTTGCGATTCAACATCACCATCAAAAGCCGGAAAGTTGGCGATCCAGACTTATTGAATAGTCCTGCTCGAACGCTAGTTCCATGAGCTTCACCACCATCTTCGTAATCGCCGGGGCAGTTCTGCTGGTTATCTTTTTCCTGATTGCGAAATTGGCAATCCGTTGGGCAATCAGGGTGGCGATCGTCGTCGTGATACTGGTCGCGTTGCTCGGCGCCGGCGGTTTTTGGTGGTGGAGCAATCGTCTCGCCGCCAAGCCTAAACCAAATCGGCAACCAGCCACGCCCAGCAAACGAGCCGTTGCTCGCTGAGCTGCGAAGATCAATGGGGAAGACCGATACCGATGACGCCGCTGATCCACTCTATGCCGAGTTAGCTCCTCCCCTGCATGCAGGAATCTCCGGATTGTGGCGTCGCTACCGGCGTCTGCCACGCAATGTCTTCGCTATCAGTCTCGTCAGTCTGCTGAACGACGTTTCCAGCGAGATTATCTATCCGCTGTTACCTTTCTTTTTAAACACTACCCTGGGTGTCTCCCCGAGGGTGCTCGGAAGTATCGAAGGCGCAGCCGAATCCGTCTCCAGCTTACTCAAACTGTTTGCCGGGCATTTCAGCGATAGGTTCGGCAAACGAAAAATCTTTGTTGTCTTAGGATATGTTTTGTCCAGCTTCGCCAGGCCGCTGCTGGCTTTCGCTACAAGCTGGCACCAGGTGCTGGCAATACGTCTCTCTGATCGCGTTGGGAAGGGGGTACGTACTGCCCCTCGCGATGCGATGATCGCGGACACTGTTGCCATAGAAGAGCGCGGGTTGGCATTTGGATTACACCGGGCAATGGATCACACCGGAGCTGTTGTCGGCCCGTTAATTGGTTATTTGCTGGTGTTGCTGTTCGCCACGGATCGCAACGCGCTTGCCGCTAAAGACTTCACCACGATCTTTCTGTTGGCTTCCATTCCGGCACTCGCAGCGGTACTGGTGGTTTCACTTTTCGTGCGGGAATCGCATAAGCCGAGGCGCGCGGTAGATCCTGACGCAGCTGCGGCCACAATTATCGACGTTGCGCCAGTGCGATTTTCGTTGCGAGGCTTTGACGGCAATTTCAAGCGCTTCCTGCTAATCATTTCGCTCTTCACACTTTCAAATTCATCAGATTTTTTTCTGTTGCTGCGCGCGCGGGACGCTGGAGTCTCTGTCTTAAGCACTCCCCTGCTGTGGGCAGCGCTCCATGGCAGTAAGGTCTTCAGCTCGATCTTTGGCGGCGACCTTTCCGATCGTCTGGGCCGGAAACGTCTGATAGTTTCTGGTTGGATTCTTTACGCCGCCGTTTATGCCGGCTTTGCTTTCGTTTCACATCCAATCTCGGTATGGATACTTTTCCTCATCTATGGAATCTATTTTGGCTTGGCGGAAGGTGCGGAAAAGGCTTTGGTTGCGGATCTGGTTAGACCCGAACAACGCGGAACAGCTTACGGGCTGTATAATCTTGCGTTTGGCGTAACCGTGTTTCCGGCATCTCTGTTGATGGGCACCTTGTGGGATTGGCGCGGTGCCAAAACGGCTTTTCTAGTAAGCGCGAGCCTGGGTGCAACAGCAGCCTTGTCGTTGATGATTCTGGTTAGGACGCGCCGCTACAGTCCGGCAACTGGAAGGCGGATATAGTTAGAAAGGATTTTTGAAGATGTCGCTTCACACGCTCACTCCTGTGCCCGGTTTCACAACTGAAATCGGTTTTTATCTGAGCGGAATGGAAGAGGTTCGAGAACAACTCCGCGAAGCTGTGGAAGGAATGTCTGACGACCACATCGGACATCCAGCAATCCCCGGCGCCCATTCGATAGGCGCGCTTGTCCTGCATATTGGCGAAGCCGAGTGGTATTGGATGCAATGCGTGGTTTCAGGACAACAGGTGACTGATCAGCTAAGAAAACAAGGATTCGCAAAGAGACGCGAAGGAATATGGAGTTATAGTCTCTTTAGTTAAATGAATACGAACTACGAATTAGTCAAAGATGAAGAGCAGCTGCGCAAAGCCGTCGAGTCGTTGTCGGCCTACCAGGCAATCGGACTCGATACTGAAACCACCGAGCTTGATCCCTACTTCGGTCGTCTGCGTTTGATCCAGTTCGCCACGCCCAGTGGCGTGCATATAATCGACCTCGATGCTTTTCGTAACGGCGGCAACGGCGAACTTTCGCAAACGACCGCGCTTGCATCTCTGCGCGATCTGCTCTCGGCTCACCGTCCCGTCAAGATTGCCCACAACGCGAAGTTTGACGCGAAATTCATCAAGCATTCTCTCGGTACGGATCTCGGCGGCATTTTCGATACGTTGCTTGCCAGTCAGTTGCTAGGCGCCGGAGATATCGAAGAGCGCCACGGTCTCGAGGCGGTTGCATCGCGCTACTTGAATGAGGCAGTCGACAAGAGTGAACGGCTCAGCAACTGGAACCTGGAGCTTTCCGAGGCCCAACTCCAATACGCCGCTCGTGACGCGGCGGTGTTAGTACCGCTGCGCGAGAAACTGATCGAGCGATTGAAGTCCGATTCACTCATCGACTGTGCGCGACTGGAATTCGATTGCATCATGACAGTTGCCGACATGGAGCTGACTGGCTTCTACATGCACAAGGATCGCTGGCTCGAGCAATTGGCCATAGTTGAGAAGAGAAGGGCCGAGCTCGCCGACCAATTGCAGGATGTGCTAGCGGAAGAATCTTCGCAGGGAACACTCTTCGGCGGTCCGCAGCGGGATGAGATCAACCTCGATTCGTCCCAGCAGCTGACACAGGCTTTGGAGCGCCTGGGTATTCCGGTTCCGGATTCAACGCGCAACTGGAAACTTCAACCACTCGCGGCGGAGTATCCGGTTATCGCGACGTTGCTGGAGTATCGCACCGTACAGAAAGCCCTGACGAGTTACGGTCAGAACATGATCGAGTTGATCAATCCTACTACCGGCCGACTGCACGCTGACTTCCGGCAGATTGGCGCGCCGACCGGGAGATTCTCCTGCACCAATCCAAATATCCAGCAGGTGCCCCACGCTGTGGAATATCGACGCTGCTTCTCCGGATATCCCGCGGGTAGAAAGCTGGTGATTGCCGACTACTCGCAGATCGAACTGCGGATTCTCGCCGAGTTTTCAGGCGATCGGGCTTTCATCAATGCTTTCAACTCCGGCGCCGATCTGCACCGCGTGACGGCCGCCGAAGTTTTCAATGTGGCTCCTGACCAGGTGACACGCGAGCAGCGAGATTTTGCCAAACGCTTGAACTTCGGAGTGGTTTACGGCATCGGCGCACAACGCTTCTCGATAATGACCGGGCTGGGTGTGCCCGAAGCCGAGAACGTGCTGCGCAAATATTTTGCGACTTATCGCCAGCTTGATACTTATCTTCACGAGGCGGCAAACCGCGCCGTGAATGAACGCCAGGCGAGAACCGGCTCGGGCCGCCTGGTTCGGTTCCGTTATGACGAACAAGATCGGCAACAGATTTCGATGACTAAGCGGAACGGCAAGAACACTCCCATTCAAGGTACGAGCGCAGACATTCTAAAACGCGCCTTACGCTTGCTGAATGACGAGTTGCGCGGCACAAACGCGCAGATCGTCAACATCATTCACGACGAAATTGTGGTCGAAGCAGACGCCGACGAGGCTGAAGAAGTCGCGCAAAAGGTTGAACGCGCCATGTGTGCCGCAGGCGAAGAATACGTAAAAACCGTGCCGGTGAAAGTGGAAACGGAGATTGCCGACGAATGGGTGAAGTAGGATTCAGCACGTAAGAGCGGGGGTAAACCCACCTTCCCAACCCCGAGCTTACTGTCTTGCCTATTCAGCTTCTTACTTGAGAGTCTTTCAGATAGAAATCCGACGCAACCTTAATCGTCTCATGGTCAGGAAGGCAGGTTTACCCCCGCTCTTGGTTAACCGCACGCCTGCGCCACACGAAGTACACCGGGATCCCGGTTAACACAAGCAGGTAGCCAATTCCCGAGGTTGAAGGCGCAAGATAAGCCAGGTCCAAAACTATGAGAACTGCTAACGTAATGTAGATCAAAGGAACGAGAGGGTAACCCCACGTTCGATAAGGTCTCTCAATCTCGGGAGCCTTGCGCCGCATGACAATCACAGCGCCGACCATCAGTGCATAGAAGATCAAATCGGCTGAAATAATGTACTCGAGTAGCTGCGTGTAGACGTTGCCGTAAGTGATCGCACCAGTCTGCGGATTTGTAGTCACCGTCCGCGGCAGGGTCAGGAATGCGGCCCAGATTCCCTGGAGGATAAGCGCAACCGCGGGAACGTGGCGGCGATTTAGCAACCCCACTCGTTTGAAGAAGAGATTGTCGCGGGCCATCGCGTAATAGACGCGTGCCCCGGCCAGAATCAAACCGTTGTTGCAGCCAAACGTCGAGACCATGATGGCGATCGCCATTAATATTGTTCCGCGAGGCCCAAACGCTGCTTGCATTAGCGCGGTCGCCACGCGATTCTGCGGTGCGTTTTGAATGGCGCCGAGAGGCAAGGTGACGACGTAGGCGAGATTGGCAAGCAGGTAGAGCGCAACAACGATTCCGCAGCCTATGAACAGCGCGCGCGGTAGATTCCGGCCCGGATCTCGCACCTCGCCGCCCGTGAAGGTCACGTTGTTCCAGGCTGACTGCGCGAAGAGTGGTCCAACCATCGCGCGGCCCAGCAACATGATCAGCGCCAGCACCAATAGCCCGCTGGCACCAGGTTCGAAGCCGAGCTGAGATCTGGTTGGGTGCCAGCCGTTCCCGATGGGATTCCACCAGTCAGAGGTATAAGCCGCGCTTCCTTGATTCCAACCCAGCGTCAGGCCAACTACGATCAGACCGATCAGTGCCGCCGTCTTTGTAAACGTGAAAGTGTTTTGAATACGCTTTCCGGTTTTCAATCCGCGTGTGTTTATAAACGTTAGAAAAAGAATCATCACGACGGCAACCAGCTGCTGCGTTGAGAGACTAATCGCGTAACCGCCAAAGCCATGCGGCGCGATGAGGTAGCGGTCGGCCGATACACTGCTGGTCAAAACCCCGGTGAAGTTTGCGAAAGCGACGGCGACAGCCGCAATCGTCCCCGTTTGTATGATGAGGAACAAGGACCAGCCGAAAAGAAAACCGAGTGAGGGATCATATGCTTCGCGCAGGAAGACGTATTGACCGCCGGCGTGTGGCCACATTGCCGCCAGCTCAGCACAACAAAGTGCGCCAGTGATGGTCAGTACTCCGCCCAATGCCCAGGCAAGCAGCAACCATCCCGGTGCTCCGACCAGGCGCGCAGACTCCGCCGAAACGATGAAGATTCCCGAGCCGATCATCGACCCGACAACGATCATGCTCGCGTCAACCAGACCGAGGCCGCGGACTAGTTTGGTGGAAGAGTTGTCAGCTTCGCTCATCGGTTCGTGAGGATATAGTTATAAGAAAGGTCTCGTGTCAAGGAAGTTTAAGATCCAGGCTTTAGCTGTCCGTAGAAACTTACCGCTGGACATTGTATGAGAAAGAACTACTTTGACAGGCGGGCAGATTGGCGAAGGTAAACTAGGACGGTCAACGATCAAAATAACTTCTCAAGTAAGAGTTCTCTGACAACAACTTCAGAGAAACACTCATAAAGCGAACCAAGTTTCGAAGAATCCGTGGCCATCTATATCTTGCCCTTCCAGTTGACATTGAATGTCTCGACCTCGATCCGCTGGACTCGACGACAAACCATTGCCTTTTCTCCATTGAATATGAACGAAGCCGAACTCTCCAAGCAAATCAAAGCAGAATCTTCAAACTCAGTAGGAGTCAGATGGTCGAGAGAAAATGATTTGCATAATAGCTGTTAATTTTTTCCCAGACTGAAAAAGCGTTCAAGAAACGTGACCACCCAAGCGGCGTTGATCGCCAGTGTCGATAATTACGCAACCTCTTTTGCGTATCGAATAACAGGCACGCTAATAGTTCTTTCCTTAGGCGTGCGCCTTAGGTTTTCTATCAGCGTCGCTAGCTGCCGCCCAACATCTGCTTTGACGACCTTCTCGCCGCATTGAGGGCAAACGGCGGCCGGCACGGACTCAATCACTATCAACTTCCCCTTCAGCCAGAAGTCCTGGTTGATCCTTTTCTCCTGCATCTGCTCTCCGCAAACGTGGCATTTCCCATAATCGTAAGTCGGTTTGTTATTGTTCATGGATTTACTCTAA
>DASWDX010000136.1:0-2521 GCA_036395055.1 Pyrinomonadaceae bacterium
TGCGTGAGTTGGCTGCCTGCGCTGCGCGCTCGATCGCGCAAGAAATGGATAGCCTTTAGCAACTGAGGAAGAGCTTTCAGGTCTCGAATTGGCAAGCTTTGCGACGTGAAACCGACAGGTATCGTGGGCACGATTAAAAAGCGCGCCCCAAACCGGCCAAGTGGAAAGAAGACAACGCCTTTAGAGATCCGCAATGTTCTCGTGCCGGTGGATTTTTCGGCGCCATCGTTAAGCGCGGTCGAGTTCGCGCTGCCGTTGCTCAAAAAGTTTGGCGCCGAGCTCCATCTTGTCCATGTCTTTGCCGGGGACCACCCGGTCACGGGTTTGGTGGCGATGCCGTTCGTTCTGCCCGAGCTTGAAATCAGTCGATCCGTTCATCGGCACCTGAAAGAGATAGCAAAGAAATACTCAATCGAGCCACGCGGGAAAAACCTTTACGTCCTGAAGGGTCAGCCGTATCAGGCAATCTGTGGACTGGCGCATGATATCAATATCGATCTAATCGCCATCGCAACGCGCGGAAACACGGGCCTGAAACATCTTGTCCTTGGCAGCACGGCTGAACGCGTCGTGCGGTATTCCCCTTGTCCGGTGCTGGTAATACGCAACCTCAAGGTCTCTCGTCAGCCGCTCAGTTTCCGCAATATTCTTGTGCCGATCGATTTTTCCGACTGTTCGATGAAGGGACTGCTCTACGCAAAGGCTTTCGCTGAGCAGTTTAAATCGAGGCTTGTGCTGTTGAATTCAGTTCCCTTCCAATACTATTTTGCTAGTGACGAGTATGCGCGCTACGACATGCCGCGGCTTAGACAGTACGCCGAGAAGGCGGCTAGCGAACAGATGCGCGATCTCGTGCGGACGACTGCTTGGAATGGACTCAAAGTTGAGGCATCCCTGCAAGTTGGTGATCCCCGCCAACAAATCTGTCAGCGAGCCGAAGATAGCGGCGTGGATTTAATCGTGACTTCGACACACGGAACGACCGGTCTCAAGCATGTGTTGCTTGGCAGCGTTGCAGAATATGTTGTCCGCCACGCGCCTTGCCCGGTTCTCGTGGTACCGAGCCATGAACGTCCGGGCGTCAACTCAATCAAAACACAAAGATGAAACATCGAATCACCACCAGCATCCTCGCTGGCATCCTGTCGATCGGCAGCGTAGTTTCCGCTCAATCGTCGCAACCCAAAGCACAATCGAAAGCTGGAAGCATTCAGCCGCTCACGTATGGGAATATTGTTGCCCATTTCAAAGCCGCTGGATTTCGCGCCACTGAAGTGCAAAAACGCTGCACCATCTTTTTCGAGGGCGAATGGAAGAATGCCACCATTTATGACTATTGCGTCATCATGGTGGAAAATTCGGATGAAGATGTGCAAGTCACGTTTTACCTGACTGACGCCCATGAGATGAATTGGGTCACAGAATTCCTCGACGCGCCGTTCTTCGCCCAATCTGAGACTCAAAAACTGTTTGGGCTTATGAACTCCGGGCGAGACATTCGCGGAGATAAAATCGGGCGTCTTCGCGTCGATTTCCATCGCTGGCAGCCGCGACATGCGGAGATTCTCGTCTTTAGCTTTACGCCCGCGGGTAAATCATAGACCTGACTTTCGATGTCGACTTGATTTGCCTAACACACCGCTCTGGAATTGTTAGCGTATTCGGCAACATGGTACTATTATGCCAGGGAGCGGTGTGGTTAAGAATCACTGGCTCCGCCAATTGAGCTAACGGTGCAAAATTTTGAGAAATTTCGGATTTCGAAAGGTTGGACTAAATCGCAACCGGAAAATTCATACTCTCGTCGCTCGACGAAAAATTAGTCAGCGCTGCGGCCAGGGTGCCCGAGTTGTGGTCAAACCTACGGCACTCTCAGTTGGCTCCTCCTTGGAGGCGCGCAGACTTTAGATTCCAACTGCCGTGAGATTTTTGCCCAGAGTTCTGTTTCGATGTCGGCAGGTCGGGATCAAGAAAAGCAAGGGCGTGCGGCGGCTTGATCACTCGGACTCCAGCAGCGCGCTGTTGTTCCACGATCTGATCGCGGAGCGCCTGCATTCGTGTCCAATGCACCTTCGGTCGGAAATGATGCTCGGCGTGAAAGCCGTTAAAGAACCAGGTCCAATTGTAAAGCTTGTCGTAACTGCTCACGCCCCAAGCAAGCCGCTCGTCCGGGTTGCCGCCATAGTGGCGGTAGTAGCCGTTGAGGTAGGAAAGGCAATGGCCAAAGTACCAGAACGGCACGAGAAAACAGATGTAGCGCCAGTTGAGAACGCCGAGAACGACAAACGTGGAAACGAACAGCGTTAACTCTGTCACGCCCCAGAAGGCGTCGCGCGGATTCTTGCGTTTCAATTCCCGATAGACCGTCTTTGGGTCTTCACGGAAGAAACTCAGGAAAGTGTACTTAAGCGGGTGCTCGGCGTCACCGTCATGCCCATGTTTGTAGATCGAGATCCAATCGACTGTCTCGCCATTCTCATTAGGCCGGTCAGCGTTTCCCTTGTGATGCTGCATATGAATG